>DASWHH010000427.1:0-6340 GCA_036398295.1 bacterium | reverse complement strand
TTGAATTTTCTGCCCCTCAAACACGACGCCCGCCTCCTCCGGCAGACCGCTGCAAAAGGCGATGCCGCCGGAATCGAGATCAACGCTGCTGAGAATGAATTCAGTCACGGTCCCCACGCCGTAAAACAGGATGCGCCGGTGACGCATGCTCGTGATTCGATCCTTAAAATTGCCGTCCAGGAGACGCCGACGACGAATTCTGATATCTTTTTCGTTAACATGATCGCGCACTATCATCTCCCAAATCGGTCCCTCGATCCGGAAGCTGTTGGAACTCATACTCTTGTCCACATGAGATTTTGTGCCGTGGCCGTGGTGATGCAGAAAATGGTCAATCACCGCGACATGAGCGCCTTTGTGCCGTGCTTCGCTGGCAAAGATGAATTCGCCAAAACGGTTGCCGCCCTGCTCGCGAAACTTTGGCACTAGCTTAAATACACCTGATTTAACCAACATGA
This sequence comes from bacterium, assembly GCA_036398295.1. GTDB lineage: Bacteria > Zhuqueibacterota > Zhuqueibacteria > Oceanimicrobiales > Oceanimicrobiaceae > DASWHH01. The sequence goes on along the minus strand of DASWHH010000427.1, from coordinate 5,882 downwards.
AGCAGCCGCAGAGAGCATCACAAGCTCGCCAACCAAATGGCTGAATATTTTCTCGCAAGAGTCCGCGGTCGCACGGCTCCAGAAGGATCTGGCCGTCCAGAGCAACGAGATTGTAACCGCGATCTTGTATTTTACTCGAGTTCGGATAAAGCATCGAGAGTCCCAAAATATCCGCGGCCAGGTAGTGATTCATAAGCGCTTCGTACCAGCCGGGAGTAAACTCGATGTCATCGCCCACGAACAGGGTGTCGTGTTTGGTGCCGACTTGCGCCAGCGCGTAATTCAGGGTGCGCTCGCGAAAATCGCGTTCGCGAAACACGTGCAGATCAAAATCGGCTGTCGCGGTAGTTTGCAGCAGCGAATCGATGCAGCGGCGTAGCGTCTCGTTGCCGAGGGCATTTAATATGATGATGTTCATTTCTCCCCCAGGTCCGTGAAAACGAAACCCTTCTCTGGCGAGCCTTCGATGAGAAGGGGTCGGCAAATATCTACCCAAGCGGGCAGCGCGGCTCGCTCCCCGAGCAGGTAAAAACGCGCATAGGCCATGGGGAAATCGATGCCGAGATACTCACACAGCTGCCGCAGGCGCATGGGTGGATCCAAACCAAGGTCGATGACATACCAGTGCTGTTCGGTAACGATTAGATCAAACTTGACGAGCCAGTCAGTTAACGCCAGCGACCTCATCACTTTCCTTAGTTTAGCCAACACATGTAAATGCCCGGGCCCCAGAATTCGCAGCGGCACAGCGGCGTGATCGGTCAGCTTCAAAAATATCGCAGCCTGATCGCCATAGATATTCACGCGATAGTGATCACCGAGCACTTCCTCCTGTAACAGAAAATCGCGGCGGAAAAATGCGTCGTACTCTTTTGGCAGCGACGGCAGAATGCCATTTTCGATTCGATAGCAGTAGGTCGGCGATTTGCCGTAATCGGATTTTAGAAAATAGGTCTGACGCGGATCCAGGATGTGTGAACGCCGCTCGTCGAAGAGTTGTGTCGATGGTACAGCAATGCCTTGTTCACCCAGCAAGGCATAAAACCTGGTTTTGTCGAGGCCGGTGTCGATGGCCGCAACCGGTGGGAAGGGGATGCCGATCAATTCCGCCAGTCGCGCCGCTCCCTCGTAAGCCAAATGGGCCGCTGCCGTGAAAATTTTGTCGCCAGCCGAAAGATTTTCCTTTTCTACGACCTTCTCCAAACCCTCGAAATCGGTGTAGCCCACCGGATAAAAGGCATCGACTTCCGCACGGCCCGGCGCATCAGGGTTGCGGTCGACGCCAACAACCCGAAAACCCAGACCTCGCGCGGCGCGAACATATGGGATCTGCGTGTAATTGCAGCCTAAGATTAAAGCCGTTGGCTTACCCACGAAACACCTTTTTCAGATATTTTAACTGATCTAAGTCGCCGGCGTAAAATCGCACCAGATCGGTTAGAAACGGCTGACCGAGAAAGTTCGGGATCACATCATCGACCACTCCTTCGCCGCCCAGGTCCGGGTGAATTTCAATCAAATAGACCAGGTCGTCCGTAGTCACACGAAAGGAGAACATCATGCACGCTCGCCATGCGCCGCTGAAGTGGACAACTTTTTCTACAGTCCGCATGGCTTGTTGGCAGACCGAGTCATTGACGTCGGTGGTCGGAACAAAACCGTTGAAAGAAATGCTGCCGTCGGATTGGAACTTGTTTTCCTCCGTCAGCCAGAGGCCGCGCCAATTTTTTCGCGAGGCATCAAAAACGATGACAAGAACCAGATCGCGCCCCTCGAGGTATCGGCTCAAGCTGTGCCCCGCAGCGTCGGGGTGAGAATTCTTTTTTAATCGCTGTGACATCTCTTCTTTGTTGTGCACGAGGTAGCAAGTCTCCCGGCCACGAATATCACGATTGGGCCGCAGCACCGCCGGAAAAAAATCATCCGGCACATTGCCATTAACGTTGGCGACAGTTTCAGCAACACGAATGTCATGCGCGCGCGCAAATTCCACCAGCGCATCTTTCCGGATGATCGATTCAAGCACGTGCGGTGCCAAAAAATCGAGGTGGAAATGCCGTGCGATCCTGGCAGCGGTCACCACCGGCTGTCCGGCGGCTTTCACCATCACGGCTTTAAAAGGGAGGGCAATTTCTGATAATTGCGAGATGGCGGCATCCGCATCATGGGTGCTGCATTCGAAAAAGGCGTCGGCGAACGTGCCGCCTGGCGCGCTGGCATCCCGGTCGAAGGCCACGCATTTATAGCCTGCTGCCTTGATCGCCCGGATCAGAGAAAGCTGGGAATGTCCGGCACCGACGCTGATGATGGCGCCGCTTTCGTCTTTTGCATTTGACGAATTATTGTAGGCCAGCTGGTAATCGATAGTAAACGAAAACATTGTCAGCTCGAAGTTGGTGAATTCAGTAAATCAAAAATGGCCTGCGCGCTCCGATGTTGCTCAGCCGACCGCGATTTCGGCTTCCGGTTTTGGATGGCCTGCATGGTTTTTTCGTCGAGTAAATCCGGTGATTCAACGTAAACGGCCAGCTGACTGCGCTCACAAAAATTAATGGCGGCGGCGCGATCGCTTTCACCGTGGGGCAAAACGATCATGGGAATGGCGCGCGTCAACGCCTCGTAGCAGACTGTCCCAAAGACTGTCACTACCAGGGTCGCTTTGTCCATCAGTTCTACCATTTCGTAATCCGCATCGGGTCGCACCAGGCGGATGCGTGGATTGGCAGCGTGACGCGCCAGGCGATCGTTCGGAATGGCGCCGGAAAGGATAACGATCTCGCCCTGCCAAATATTGAATAGCCGTTCGACCATTGGCTCCAACAAACCATAGGGATCGGTGCCGCCAACGGAGAGCAGGAGATAGTCATTCGATTCGGAGTGCAAAACTTCAGTTTTGCCACTGCCATGCTGGAGCGTTGCACTCCGAGCTTCATAAAAGGCCTCGCGTAAAACAACATACTCAGGTCCCGCGAGACATTTCTGCGGATTGTTTTTCCACCACGGCGATTGCAGAATGTGATCCGCTGCATGGAGATTGGGCAGGATGATCAAATCAGCAGAGGGCAGCAACTCCCCGGCGGCATAATCTACAACCACCAGTTTGGCGGCGTATTCCTTGACTGCGGAGGCCTCACCCACGGAAATGCCAGCCTGGCGATCGACGATAATGGCATCAAAATATTCTGGTGTAATTTCAAAAATGTCCGGCAGCGAATGGCTTCGCAAGGTGGGGGAAAGCGTCACCGCAAAAGGTCGCCTCGATTTCAGACTGCGCAAAACAGTTGTCATCGAGATGCTGCCTTCATTAGCCCTAAGAAACAGCACTGGCGCTCCGAGTCGATGCAGTTGCTGATGGCAAACCTGGTTATCCGGTGCTATAAAATAGACCGCACAATTGAAATAGGAATTCAGCTCTTTCGCCAACTGTTTCATGCGGACGAGATGGCCGAAGCCACGCTGTTCGCCGCCGTCGAGGAGAATCCCTACCCGGGGGGTTGGCGCACCGGCAGCAACCCGCCCTTGATTCGACCGCACCTTTTGATTAATGGCCCGTACTTGCGGATGGGCATCAAGAAACGTCAGCACATCGCAAGCGCTGAAGTAATTCTGAAGCGAGTCGATTTTTACAAAATGCGCGTACACGCGACGGGCGAACTCGAGATCGGCTAAGTTGTCGATGGAAAGGTGATATCCCTCTCGCGATTCGAACGGATGAGGTTCGATGGTTGCAATTTTGGCAAAACCGGGATGATCCCAGGCGTAGGCGAGGGGATGCTCGCGGTAGCGCGGCTCGGCGGTGGCGGTCGCGATTCGTTGCAACAACGAAACCGAACAGGGATCGATCCCCTCGTGCACCACCGGCCGGCTGCAGCGCGCGAGATCGGCATCGGAATCCAGCATAGCCTTCACCAAGCGATCGCTCATCGCGGCATCGACAAACGGCACGTCACCGGTAATGCGAACGATGTGGGTGGCGGCCAGTTGCTCGGCGGTGAAGAGATAACGGGCGAGTACATCGTCCATCGGACCGCGAAAACACGGCAGCTTTCGTGCTTCACAATATTGAGAAATCAGATCATCGGAGGCATCGACAGTGGTCGCCACGGCAATGACGTCGAGCGTGCCACATTTCTGCAGTCGCTGAATAATCCAACCCAACAGCGGCTGGCCGCAAACATCCTGTAAGACTTTTCCCGGCAGCCGGGTGGAAGCCATGCGGGCTTGAATGATGGCGGCGACTTTTTTCTTCCGTGAAACCAATTTTCGTCCCATAAAGAGGTTTATGTTCCAACACCGTTTGCAACGGTGTTTTCAATCCATTGCTGCAAAATACACTGTCACAATCAGTGTAAGATCTTTTTCACTGGCCTCCGTGAGCCCCCTGTTTGAAAAAAGAAGGAAGAACGCGGCATAATGCAAAATGAAAATTGCAATTTGCAAAGATTAAAATTGGCTACTATCACTTTGCGTTTTGCAATTTGCATTTTGAGTTTTTCATTTTGTTAAAAGACCATTCCTGGCGCATCAACATCAAAAGAGTGAATTTCGAATATCGAACAAGGAATTTTGAATTTCGAAGTTCGACATTCGATATTCCTTGTTCGACATTCAACTCACCATTTCTCTCCTGAAGGTGATACTATTAGCGCAGGTGTTTAAACGGCCGCAGCCCGTCGCTGGGATCGGCGCGCCAATCTCGTTCTTTAAGTTCATTCTCCGAAAATATTTTCTCGGCGCTGCCATCAGCCAGCAGCCCCGCGCCTACTTGCTCGATCAGCGGCTGGATTTGATGCGGCAGCCAGCAGTGTCCGCCGGTAAATTCCGCGCCGCGGCCATCAAGGTCGAGATGAAACTCGACCATCGCCGCGCCCCAGTGGTTGATCGCCCGCTGAATCACTCCCGGGTTGACGCTGTGGTCCGACCAACCGACGGCACAACCAAACGACTCGCGGTAACGCCCCATCACGCCGAGATGGCAATCCTGGGGTTTGGTGGGATAGTTGGAAACGCAATGCAAGAGCGTGAAGTTCTTGCAGCTGGCGTTTTGCAGGGTGCTGACCGCGCATTGCACCTCCCCAAAATCGGCCATGCCGGTGGAAATGACTACAGGCTTGCCGGTACGGGCGCAGGCGGTAAGCAAATCGCTCCACAACAACTCGTAAGAAGAAATCTTATAGAAGTCGACGTAATCATACAACTCGTCCACGGCTTTGAGATAAAAGGGTGTGCACCCAAACGCCATACCAAGTTGCCGGCAACGCGCCGACAGTTCTGGCAAAAATTCAACTGGCAATTCCCATTCTTGGCGCCGACGATGGTTTGCGCTTTTCCTTAGAATCTCAGGCGCAAATAGTTCATTAATTTTGAAGAGTTGGAATTTGACAGCGGCGCAGCCGATAGCCGCCGCGTTATCGACAAATTCGAGGCAACGACTAAGATCGCGGTTATGGTTGCTGGACACCTCCGCCACAAATGGAATCTTCACCATCTCGCCACCTCCAGAACATTGGCAATGACAGCGTCCACTTGCTCGTCGTTCATGGCCGGGTAAATTGGCAGCGTTAAAATTTCTTCATAGGCGGCTTCAGCGACAGGACACATTCCCGGCCCGGTACCAAAATTTTGTCGGTAAAATGGATGCAGATGAACCGGCACGTAGTGGACATTCGCCTTGATGCCGCGTGACCGCAAAGCCTTGAAGATTTCCTGGCGCTTGCCATTCTTGAATCGCACGACATAAAGATGATACGCATGACCAACCTGCAGTCGTACCGTCAAGGGTTCGACGAAAGTTGTTTTCGTGAAAGCTGCGGTGTAGCGATTGGCAATTTCCCTTCGCCGTCTCGTCCATTCAGAGAGCCGCCGCAATTGACTTAAGCCGA
>DASWHH010000426.1:0-2268 GCA_036398295.1 bacterium | reverse complement strand
GCGGCATAAGCATGAATGACCACGCCCGGCAGTTTCCCAAAGGCCGTAGAAAAGGCATCACGTTCGGACAGTTCGCCAACCAGAACAAAACGATCCCGCAGCAGCGGCCACCTCTCCCGGTCATCGATCAACTTCTCATAGGATACCCGGGCAATCTCCTCTTGCGGTGCGACAAACTGCACCAACCCACTCCTGGGAGGTAGCAAAGTCTGGCCGGCTTTCGCTAAAATGCTGCTGGCAAACTTGTAGCTCAAGGAAGGCAGGGTTCGGTCGCCTTTGAAGAAAAGCGGCATCACCCGAACCTTACCATCCCGTTCTGCCAAACCGATTAGATGGCCCTGGGCTTCCAACGGAAAGCAATTCTGCAGACTCGCCGCGATGAAAGTGCGCTGAAAATCGTTTTCGATGGCGACGATGTTATAACCCAAGCTGATCTCGATCTTCCTGGCCCGCGCCTGAGCAACCGTGAGACAAAACAAGGAATCGAGTTGGGAGCCTTTGTCAAAATAGAAATCCATGGCGAAACCTTTAGCCTCTTGAAGGGTCGCGAGCTTCAGCAGCCGAATGCAATCCAGGCGAATGTCTTCAAGGGTTCGTCCCTCGGGTCGCGCCATCGTTACAACCAGCAGCTTGGGATCGACGGACTTACGGCGCGCGATCCAATAGCGCCAATCGCCAGCCCAGTTCAGTGACAGCCAGTTACGAGGAACGGCATGGTTATATCCCACCGGTCGAATCTGAAAATCCAAAAATCGGCTGCTGGCAGCAACGGAAAAGATGGTGACGTAACCGAAGAGCAACCAGCGAAATGGTTTGCTGAAGAGCAGACTGCCGCCCTTTTTGATTCTGGCCCAGATCACCCCCACGAACAGGGAAAGCGGCAACAATACCCAGATGGCCTGCCATGGTTGTGCGAACAGTTTTTCTTTCAACCATGCTGTGCCCAGCGTCACCAGCAGCGAGGGAATGGCCATCACCGCCAATTTCAAAATGTCTTTGCGCCACGCCAGTATATCCTTGGTGATCGAATCTTCGCTTGCTGGTTTTCCTTTCTTACTCATAGAAGCGTTCAATGACGCGGATTAGCGCCGGTCGTAGCGATTGATTTTTCCACTCTTGAGGCTATCTACGATTTTTTTACAGAACTCAATTTGTTTCGGTAAAAGCCTGCCATCTTTCTCGTTCAGCGTTAGCGCGTTTGACGCATATTTGGCCGCGAGCTTATCATCCTTGAGATTCATGTAACCGTAGGCGAGACCGTAAGAATCGATGGAGTTGGCGTTGTTAGAGCGGATGCGCTTCTCAAAACCCGCGATGGCCGCCTTGAAGTCGCCTTTGTCAAGCAAGTCCAGATAGCGCTTTTGATCGTCACGAGCAACGGGCACGATTTCACGTTTTGGATCGTATTCCACCCGCAAGGATTTCAGATCCATTTTATCAAAAATTTCAGAATCGTAACTGCGGGCCTTTTGATAGAGCTCTGCAGACCTGTCATTCATTTTGAGCTGGGAGTAGGCCGCACCTTTAGTAACGTATATCTCTGCCTTGAGAAAATGGTCCGTCTCCGGAGAATACTTTTCTGCGCGCGCCAGTTGGTAGAGTGCGTGGTCCGGCACCCTTATGCTCACCTGCTTTTTTGCCAGCTCCTGCCGGACTTTGGGATCGTTTGGCGAGGTCAAAACCTGGTAGTAGAGCTGTGTCAGATTGGAGTAAACCGCAGTCAAGTCCTGGAGGGATTCGCCAGCCAACAGAGATTTGCCGATGCAGGCGCGGCTGTAAATCTCAGCAGTGGCTTTAATATCTTCGCTTTCGACCGGCAAAAGTCGTGTCGTTTTGGACCTGGCGGTGCGCACCTTCTGGCCGACGCCTACGATTTGATTCATCTCGGGGGATCGATAAGAGATTTCCCCATCGTACACCACAACATCTTGCACCGGGGCCTCGCCCAATCTATAGACGCGGATCGCATACTGCGTGCGCCCTGAGCCGAGCAGGGTCTCGCCGGACGAAATGGCGGTGGCGGTGTCTGTTTGCACATCCACGTTGCCGCTAAGCAAATTCAGCGCCACTTCCTGATTGCTGGTGGGCGCGATCACCACGCGAAACCGCCCGGAAAAGATCATACCGGGATCGCCCGGCTTGTAGCTGATGGCCATCACCACGTCGTCCACTTCGCTGATGAGCAAATCGCCCACCGTGAGGGTCATGCCGACTGTCACCTCCGGCACTTCGCTGAAATCGGCAAAGCGGATGCACTTGATTTCACTG
>DASWHH010000425.1:0-5186 GCA_036398295.1 bacterium | reverse complement strand
TACGGATTTCTCCACCGATTCCACTGAAGCATTTATTTTGAACGAAACCGCGGTGAAGAAAATCGGCTGGGCCTCGCCGGCCGATGCCATTGGCAGGCCGTTTGGCTACGGCAGTCGCAACGGCAAAATCATTGGCGTGGTGAGAGATTTTCATTACGAATCCCTGCATGTGCCCATCACGCCGGTGGTGCTGATAATCATGCCGCAGAATTTCAACAGTATCTCCGTGCGTATTCGTCCGGAAAATGGGGAAGACATGGCGGCGACGCTGGATTTTCTGGAAAAAGTCTGGCGGGAATATCGCCCGAATTTCCCCTTCACTTATTCTTTTTTGGATGACCGTTACGAGCAACTCTATCAATCGGAGCACAAGTTGGGACAAACCTTCAGTGCGTTTTCTGCGCTGGCGATTTTCATCGGTTGCTTAGGATTGTTCGGACTGGCGTCGTACACCGCGGAACAGCGCACCAAAGAGATTGGCATTCGCAAAGTGATGGGCGCGTCGGTATCCAACCTGGTGGTGTTGCTTTCCAGAGATTTTACTAAATTGGTCACGGTTGCGACTGTGGTTTCCTGGCCGATGGCCTATTTCGCCATGAATCGCTGGTTGCAGGATTTCGCCTATCGCATTGATATCAATTCGCAGCTGTTGACGTTCTTGTTGGCGGCAGCACTGGCGCTGGCGATTGCATTGATGACCGTGAGTGTTCAGGCTATCAAAGCGGCGTTGATCAATCCGGTGGATTCGTTGCGGTACGAGTGAGCAGAGCGCAAAGAGCAAAGAGCAAAGCGCAAAGAGCATAGAGCATAGAGCAAAGCGCAGTGCACATTCTTCTGTGTCCGGTTGAGTTTGTGCGTTGGATCGGATTTCTGTGCATACGTTTCACCTTTGCCTTTTCACTTTTCACGTCTCACATTTGCCGTTTCACATGAAAAGGAGGAAAGCCATGTCATCTGCAGGGAGAAAGGTCGCCTTTCTTATCGTACTGTTATTATTCTGGGTCCCCTCAATCCAGGCTCAACAGGCTGGTTCCTACACTCAGCAGCTCCAAATTTTCGAACAATTCGTGAATGAACAAATGACCGCGGATAAAACGGTTGGCCTCAGCATTGGTTTTATGAAAAATGATTTCGCCTGGGCGCAGGGATTCGGATATGCTGACCTCGAAAATAAAACACCCGCCAAAGCCGAGTCCGTCTATCGGCTCGCGTCCGTCACCAAGCCCATGACCGCGGTGGCAATCCTGCAATTAGCGGCAGCCGGCAAAATCAACCTCGATGCCGAGGTGCAAACCTACGTCCAGTATTTTCCTCGCAAACCCTGGCCGGTCAAAGTAGGTCCATTAATGGGACACCTGGCCGGCATTCCCCATTACCTCAACTATGATCTTGAAGGCCACTTCAAGGAACACAAAGACACTCGCGCAGCCATCGCTGTTTTTGAGAATTTTGACCTGGTGGCCGAGCCGGGAACGAAGTATCAATACTCCAGCTATGGCTACAATCTTCTCGGCGCGGTCATCGAAGGCGCCGCGGGACAGCCGTACGGCGATTATATGCGGGATCATATTTGGGCGCCCCTGGACATGAACGACACACGCATGGATGATCCCGACGACATCATCGCCAATCGCGTACGCGGCTATCGGCGAGTCAATGGCGAAATTCAAAACTCGGAGTTTGTTGATATCAGCAGCCGCTTTGCCGCCGGCGGCACCCGCTCGACTGTTCCCGATTTGTTGAAGTTTGCCGAGGGTATGATCAAATGCAAAGTCCTTTCCAAAGAGATGACGGATTTAATGTGGACCTCGATGGCTACCTCCGACGGGAAGCTCACCGGTTACGGCATGGGCTGGGGCGTCTACTCGTACAACGGCCGATTCCTGGTGATGCACACCGGTGGTCAGGCGGAAACCAGCACTCGTCTCGAAGTCTACCCCGACGATAATTTTGCCATTGCCGTGGGCTGCAATGTGGAGGGAACGGATCTGGCTCCATATGCCGACCGGCTCTACCAATTGGTTCTCGACTCGCCGCTATCCCTGCGGGCCTACACCGGCACCAAAGAGGACAATGCGATTTTCACTGCGATCAACCAGGCTTTCAATTCTGGTGTCAGCCAGTTTGAGCATACCAGACCTGCTCTGGAGAAAAAAGCAGTGGATTTGAAGAAAGCCTTTGCCTACTTTAATGCGTGCGTCAATCGCGATAGCCTCACTTTGCGGCTTGATGCGATACAGAAAAGAATCGACGACGGCCAGCATCCGATTGCGGATCGCGCCTTGGTAACCGTCGGAAGTTTCATGGCAGCAAAGCTGGCGGAAAAATATGGCACAGAGCATCTTAACCAATACCATGATCTCGGGGCCATTGCTTTTTTCAATGAGTATGTCGATCTCTATGAGAAATCGCGGGCTGTCCGCAGAGAGCAGCAGTTTGAACGAAACTTCCGCGAGCTGATCCAGGCCTGGAAAAAGGATTGGGAAAAAACCTGGAACGACGATACCCGTAGTTTGATGATTACCACTGGTTCGGATGTCAATACGGTTGCGGAAATGCTGCAAACAAATTTTTCCGGCGCGAGAATTTACCCCGATTTTGGTCCGCAGCTGCAGCGGGCGGTCGAACAGTCGTTTGTTCAGGGTCAGCCGCAGAAATCGCTTGACTTTGCCGGGGTCGCTTATAAATTGTACCCGGCCTCAGATCAAGCCTGCGCATTTTATGGCATTACGCAGCTGGTTACTGGCCATAGCGATGAAGCGAAATCGTTGCTCGCCAAGGCAGCGCAAATGAACCCCAGCGGCACGGCGGGTCCCAACAGCTTAAACCGTATCGCTTATCAGCTGATGGGATCGGGGGATATAGATCACGGGCTGGCGCTGCTGCACATGGCGGTGGAACTGCATCCGCAGGTGGCGAATTTATACGACAGCATCGGCGAGTTTTATCTCAAGAAAGGCGACACTCAGCAATCGATAACCTATTATCAAAAAGCCCTCGAAGTTGATCCCAATTTTGAAAACGCCAAAAAGATGTTGGAGAAGATTGCCTCACAATCTGCAGCGAACAAATGATTGATCGTACCGCCAGGAAATTCCGTCGCCAAACTGTCTTTTTCATACTTTTTCCTCTGGCTGCGTTAGCTTTGGCCGGTGACAACGATCTCACCGCCAGGAAAGAGGTGCGGGCGGTACCCGTGGCCGGCAATTCGCCCCGGCTCGATGGTTTCCTTGATGACGAAGCCTGGCAGGAAGCCCGGTTCGTTTCTGACTTTCTGCAGAAGGACCCCATCGAGGGGGCGACTCCGGAAAACCGAACCGAGGTAGCGATCCTTTACGACGAGCGTGCGCTGTATGTCGGAGCCCGCATGTTTTCCGATCAACCTCGGGAGGTTCGCGCCCAGGTCAGTCGCCGCGACAACAACGGCAATTCCGATCGTATCATCGTTTCCCTCGACACCTATTGCGATCGCCGCACCGCTTACACCTTCGTGGTTACCGCCGCCGGCGTGCGCGTGGACTACTACCACTCGACCGACGAAGAATTCAACCGCGACCACTCGTACAATCCGGTCTGGGACGCCCAGGCTCACACCAGCGCTGATGGCTGGACCGCCGAAATGCGCATCCCATTTTCCCAGCTTCGTTTTGCCAATAAGGCCGAGCAAATTTGGGGCATCAATTTCAATCGCTTTATTCCCAACAATAATGAGGATCTCTATTGGGTGATGATCGCCAAAAATGAAACTGGCTGGGCGTCGCGTTTTGGAAATCTGACGGGCATTAGTAACGTCCACAGTTCGCGGCGCATCGAGTTGCTGCCATATGAAACCAGCAGCGCTACTTTCACCAGCGGCACCGATCCCGACGATCCCTTCAATGACGGCAGCGAGTTGACCTCGCGGGTCGGACTCGACCTGAAAATGGGGCTTGGTTCCAACCTTACCCTGGACGCCACCATCAATCCTGATTTCGGACAGGTGGAAGCGGATCCGGCGGAAGTCAACCTCACCGCGTATGAAACTTTCTTCGATGAGAAACGGCCGTTCTTTATCGAGGGCAGCCAGTTGTTCGACACTATCGGACCGGAGTTTTTTTATTCACGGCGGATCGGCGCGCCGCCGCATGGTTCGATTGTTGGCGATTTTACCGACGTTCCCGATAACACCACCATTATCTCGGCAGCTAAATTGACGGGAAGATTGAATTCCGGCTTGTCCATCGGTGCATTGGCAGCGGTGACTGGCCGCGAACATGCCCGCTCCTTTTTTGCGGGAACGGATTCCACCGACGGCCGTCGTCTCAAACAGGAGGTGGAGCCGCTGGGCGGCTATGGGGTGCTACGTCTGCAGCAGGAGCTCGGCCCCTCGTTTTCCACCGTCGGCCTGATGTTGACCGGCACGCGTCGGGATTTATCGACGGGTAGCACGCTTGCCGCTTTACTAAATCGCCAGGCCTATTCCGGCAACGCGGATTGGAACCTGCGTTTTCAGGGAGGAAAATATGTTCTGCAGGGTTTCATGGGCTTTTCGTACATCGACGGCGACCCGCCGGCTATTGTGCGCTCGCAACGATCCAGTGCTCGTTATTTCCAGCGTCCGGACGCCGGGCACGTTCGGCTCGATTCTGCGCGGACTGCTTTTGCGGGTTACGCCGGCTCCATCAGTTTCGGCAAAAAAAGTGGTCGGCATTGGTTGTGGGGAGCGGATTTCGGCGCGCATTCACCCAACTTCGAATTGAATGACATCGGCATCTTATCCACGGCCGATATCATGTCCACCAGCGCTTATTTGACCTATCGTGAAAATACCCCCGGTGCGATCTATCGAAATTATCAGGTGCAGACTTTGGTGGCGAATGATTGGAATTTCGGCGGCAATCGTACGTTCACTATTTTTGATTTCAACACCAGTGTTACCTGGAAGAATTTCTGGCGGCACGATTTTCATTTTCACTACAAATTGCCGGCTGTGAGCGACGATTTGACCCGCGGCGGTTCCCTCATGGGAACCCCTGCCGACTGGCACCTGGCCACCGAGCTCGCCAGCAACTTCGCCGCCAGGATTCCCTGGGAAGCAGATCTGTCATACATTCGTGATGAATTTGGCGGGTGGAGTTTCGAGGCTTCGGGAGATGTTAGCTTTAAGCCCGGTGCGCGCTGGGAATTGTCGCTGGGGCCAGGATACT
>DASWHH010000424.1:0-6234 GCA_036398295.1 bacterium | reverse complement strand
TGCTGGTGACACGAAACGCATTCGCTGGTCAGGAGCGCGAAGTCCCCCTGCTGCTGATTGACATGGCAGCTCTGGCAGTCCACGAGGGTGTGTTTGCCCATCAACGGAAATTGCGTGTTGGCATGAATTTCCTCGACGTTAAAGACCTCCCAGCCTTTGAACCCATGGCAGCGCTCGCAGTCGTTGCCCATTTTGGCCTGATGCACATCCGGATGGCAGCTGGCGCACTCCGAGGTGACGTTCGAGAAATCCTCGATGTTGTGGCATGATTTGCAGGGCACATTCCTGTGGCGTTCTTCCAACGGGAACTTCGTGCGATCGTGATTGAAGCGCACGTCGGTCCATTCAGTGGCGCGATGGCAGACTTCACAATTGAGGTTCAAATTTTTATGCGGGCTCTCCTGCCCATTCACCACGGCGTAAAGAGTGAAAGTCGCGAGGAGTTCGACAGCGATAGCGAGCACTTTTGGTTTCATAGGAGTTGTCCATCAATTTGATCACATCGCTCGTTCGGGATTTGCAATCACGAACGAGTATTCAGTGGGAATTTAAAATTCCAATGGCGTTGTTGGGGGCTGTCCAAAAAGTCGAGAGGCTGTCATTCCCGCATGTTTTTGGCGGGAATCCATCTTTGAGGAGGGATGGATGCCTGGCAATCCCGAAGCTTCGACGAAGGGACGGGACGGGCATGACATGAAACCGGTTTTTTGGACAGCCCCGAGGAGTCTGCCCTTCCGGATCCGACACGGTCTCTGACCGCGTTTTTTCGAGGAACCGACACGCTATTTGGTTCATGGAATTTTCAATCAATTTGAAACACCGTTTCAAACTATTTCTTTCCATGACACGACTCACAGCGGCCATCCATTGGCTTATAAATCACAAACTGGATCGAAGCTTTCGTGATCAGCTTGTGGCATTTCTCACACGCCACCTTTTCGTGCGCCCCTCTTAATCGAAATTGTGAATCCCGGTCGTGATTGAAAATCAACCTGCGCCAAGACTCGGGCGTGTGACAGCGCTCGCACTTGTTGATCCCGTCATTTTTGGCAAACTGCCCGAAATGGATATCGCGGTGGCAATCGACGCAATTCGTGCTCAAGGGTTTGTAAAGCACCCGTTCGCGTTTGGTGCCGATGTCAACGGTTTTGTGGCATTGGGTGCACGCCGTTGTCAGATGCTTACCGAAGAGTGAAAAGCGCGTTTGATTGTGATCGAATTTCACATCATCCCACGCCGAGGTTTGATGGCAGCTTTCGCAGCCGCCGGCCTGAACGTAATTAGAGAACTGTCCCTTGTGCACATCGTTATGGCAGCCCTGACAGCTCAAGTCCGCAAAGTCGAAAATCCGGCGTTCGCGTCGGGTGCCGCGATCGGCAACAAAGTGGCAGACAACACACGGCACCGCTAAATGCGCGCCAGTGAGTGGGTAGCGCGTTCGTTCGTGTTCAGCCATATCAAACTTGGCAGGGACGAAACCAGAGACATCGTGACAACTCTCGCAGCGGCCGCCGTCGGCACGATTAGCAAGCTGCCCGAGGTGAACATCGCGGTGGCAATCGCTGCAATTGGCAAATCGCAATGGCTTGGTGAAATCGCCGCTACCGTGACATTTTTCGCACGCTACCTGCTGGTGCAGTCCGAGCAGAGGAAAACGCGTCATCGCATGATTGAATGATTTTGAGTTGATCCGGCGCCAACCGCCGGTGTCGTGACATTTGGTGCAATTGTCTCCAAACTTGCCGTTGTGGATATCGCGATGGCAGGAGGTGCAGCTGCCAAACTCAATGCCCACAAATTTGGTGAAGAACAACTTGTCGATTCTCTTAATGTCATTTTTTGGAGTCGCCTCGTTGCGGTGGCATTTCTGGCATTCCACAGTTTGATGTTTGCCGGTCAATCGAAACTTCGCCTGATCGTGGGAAAACTTCTGCGCCG
This sequence comes from bacterium, assembly GCA_036398295.1. GTDB lineage: Bacteria > Zhuqueibacterota > Zhuqueibacteria > Oceanimicrobiales > Oceanimicrobiaceae > DASWHH01. The sequence goes on along the minus strand of DASWHH010000424.1, from coordinate 4,296 downwards.
GCTTCCAGCCCGAATAGGTGTGACATTTCAGGCAGTCCGCTGCAAGCTGACCGCGATGCTCATCGTGATGGCAACTCAAACACTTCGTGTCCAAACCCAAAAAGGTTTTACGGAGATCGATTTTCGAGTTGAGCTTTCTCGGATCGTTTACAATTTTTGCCGGTTGGTGGCAGCTCTCGCATTTTTGCTGCGCGTGTTTGCCTTCCAGGCGATAGCCGGTTTGGCCATGATCAAAATTCTCTTCGCCGCTGGTCCAGAAGATCATGTTGAAACTCTTACCGTTATGTTCGCTGTGACATTCAAAACAGGCTTTGCCGTTTCTGCCGGTTACCCGGAAATGGTATCCCCTCTGATTGGTCAACCCCTGGGCAATTTCACGATGGCAATCCAGGCATTTTTGCACGTCCGGGCCGCCCCCGAGAGTATGGCATTTGGTGCAATTGCCCATTCCTTCCAGGTCGGCATGGGGTTGTGCCAATTCGCCCGGAGAAATTTGCGCTCCCAGCGGTGAACTCAAGAAGAACGAAAATAGGATGACCCTAAAAAAGTGCATCCACTCGTTCCCAAGGTTCACTTGGGAACGCCATTGTTCAGAAGTTTTACTTCGCGTAGGCGAAGCGCAGCTTCGCAACAAATACGTTCCCAAACGGAGTTTGGGAACGAGCAAACGGTGTTCTAAATTCATTTAATTAGGAAGGGGCTGTCTAAGAAGCATTGAGAGGTTGTCATTCCCGCGTGCTCTTAGCGGGAATCCACTCATGAGGACGATGGATGCCCGACAATCCCGAAACTTCGGGACGGGCATGACATGAAAGGCTTTTGGGACAGCCCGGCAGTTGCGCAGTCTCCTAAAAAATCCAACGATATCCAAACAACAACGTCACGCCAACATGAATGAACATGATGATGATCATCACATAGGCAAAGGGTTTATGAATCACGTGCCAGTAGTGAAACATCGGCTGAATGGCTGACAGCAGAGCTATTTTTCGTTTCATCAGCGACTGTTGGATAATCAAATCCACGAGATGATTAATCGTGACGGCCGGCAGCCGGAGTTTACTGGCGAGCAGCTTGCGTCGCAGGTTTCGCGTTCTAAACGGACGAAGGAGATCGCTCTTAAAAATCACCAACAGGGCTGCCAACCCCCTTGGATTGTCGGTTGCGCCGGGATTCAAAAATGCCTGCATTTGATCCAAAACCTCTGACTTCATGCGATATTTTTCAATCAGCAGTTGCCGCAGTTGATCGTATTTGACGCCCATTTGCCTGAGGGTGAGTTCCTCGCCTGAAATCGCCCGTGGAATCTGCACATACAAATAGCGGCCCACGAATCCGCTCAGCATCACCGCCACCATTGAATAGTAGCTGATGGAAACAATGCCGCCAAATTTGAAGGCAGTGTGCAGGGTCACGAATATCGGTCCCATGATTCCGAAGAAAATGTGAATATTCAACCACTGTCGAATCTTGCCAAAACGCAAACCGAGTGCGTGCCGCTTGCGCGCCGAATACAGAAACAATAGCAACATCATGCCGCTGCCGAGGATGCCAAGTCCGTGCCCCCAGGCGCCACCGGGTTTAAAAATGGTGTGCAGAGGCGAGTAGGGACGCTCGATCAACGGGCGGGTGTAATACTCGTAACCCTTGACGGCAACTGCTCCGGCAAAGAGCAACGCTCCGGCATATAACACCAGCAAAAGTTTCTGATTGATCCGCACTCAGCGCTCGCCAAATTTTTTTTGAATGCTGATTCCCATTTTTTTTAGAAACTCGGTTGGCAGAACTCCGCCAACAAAAATGAATACATAATCGTTGGGCAAGCGGCCGAGTTGCTCCTTCACGCTCAGGATGACCTCTTCGCGCTTTATTTCTTTGACCTGCGACTCTAACAGCAGTTTGAGTTTTTTCATTTCCATCGCCCGGCTGATCCGTCGCTCATTTTTTTCCTTGAGCCGGGAAAAAGTCGCGCCGCGGTAAGAGAGCGTTACCTGGGTCCCACGCTCCTCTGAAAGGGCCAGCGCCGCCTCGACGGCACTGTCGCCGCCGCCTACCACCAACAGCTTCTTTTTGGCATACTGTTCCGGTTCAAGTAAACGATAAGCGACTTTCGAAGTGGTTTCTCCGGGTACATCCAATTTTCGCGGCGTGCCACGGCGGCCAATGGCGAGCAGCACCCGCTGCGCCCGGTATTCGCCTTTGCTGGAAACGATACGGTAGCAACCGTTGGTTTTTTCGACGGTCTCCACTTTTTCTTTGGTGCGAATTTCAAGGCCGGTCTTTTCGATGATGTCATCCCAGAGAGCCAACAGCTCCTCTTTCAAGATTTCGCGAAATTTTACTTTGCCATAGAGAGGGATGTCCATGGGTTGGGTCATCACCACTTTTTGGCGGGGATAGGTGAGTAACGTGCCGCCGATATCCTCCTGCTCGAGCGTTACGAACCTGAGGTTATGTTTTTGCGCCTGCAGCGACGCCGCCAATCCCGCCGGGCCCGCGCCGATGACGGCCACGTCGAAGACGTCCGGGTGGCTGCTGGCGAGGGTTTCGCGAACGTAGTCGATGGCTTCGCGGCCTTGAGTCACGGCGTTGCGAATCAGTCCCATGCCGCCCAGCTCGCCGGCAATGTAAATGCCGTGCACGTTGGTTTCAAAATTCTTTTTCACGTATGGCAAGTCGACACCGCGGCGTTCCGATCCGAAAACCAGGGAGATGGCTTCTACCGGACAAGCCGCCTCACAGGCCCCGTGACCGATGCAACTGGTGGGAGAGACCAGGGCCGCCTTACCATCCACTACACCTAAGATTTCACCCTCCGGACAGGCCGACACGCATGCCGCCGCGCCAATGCAAAGATTGGGATCGATTTTGGGATGAAGGGTGTCAGGTTCGGACAGGCCGCGTTCGATGATGGCGGTTAATTTTCTTCGCGCTTCCAGAGTTTTTCGTCTATTGCGCCAAATGTACCAGCTCGGTATTCCAACCGCGATCAACCCGGTCATAAGATACGACAGCGTTTCAAACATACTGACTCTTACCTTCAATTCCGATGAATTGTGCATAACAACAATTCATATGCCACGATTTTCTGCCGTCGCTGCGCTGAAATCAGGCTGATTGCTGTACAGTTTTTGCGCATCATGAACAAAATTTTGACATGCCACGCGGCTCAATCGTGTTCCCAAAGGCGGTTATGTAACCATGAAAAGCAAAAAGACCCGGTTCCGGAAAGAACGGGGTTAAACAGCGATTGGACAGTGTCAAACGAGCGATGACAGCGCGCTAAGGCGTGTTCTTCATCAGCAGCCAGTTTCCGGGATCGAGCAAGATACGCGTCGGTTTCTCTTTTGACTCAAAAGCAAAGGTCGTTTCCTTACCCGATAACATGACGCGTTCGATTCGCAGGCCTTTTTCGGTTTCGATACCGACCTCGAGCGGCAGATGATAGAGATTCCTCAATTGCGCGATTGTCCCGACAATGCGATAGTTGTCGTCAGTCGATTGAATTTCCGAAGTTAGAGCGATGACCGGAACGCCCTTTCTTTCCAGCCATTCTTCCCGCCACCACTGCAGCGATTGCCCGCAACCCTCTTCAAGCGTTGAGATAAACTCCGACATCGAAAAGGTGCGAAAGCTAAATCTCTCGAAGACCAGTTGCAGTGCATTTTGGAAGGAACTGTCGCCGACGACATATCGAATGAGATGCATCAGCCACGGGTATTTTCCGTGAACGATTTTTTGCGGCGTGTTGCCACGCAGCTCGTCGTATAATTCATCTGCTTCCAGTGGCAAAGCCAAATACTCTTCGCGGAAGCGCTGGAAAATCGCTGGCATGGGCTTTTGAAATTTCTCATCGTAAAGCAGCTCGGCGTAGTCCCCGAAGCCTTCGGTCCACTGGAAGCTGCCCGGTCCGTTGCCGCGCAGAGTATAGCACCACCACAGCAATGCCGTTTCATGTGCATCGTGACCGGTGGTAGTGATTTCCTTTTGGAGGTAACGGGGGGCGTATCCCACAAAACCGGGGAAGGCCCGCCGGGCGTACATACCGCTGATGGTCACGAACGTGAACTGATCGAAAGGATAGGGGCAGAAAATCTCGGAGTAGAAATTCAGAATCTCGCTGCTGGTTGTAAAAATTTGCTCGGCGAACCTTTGTGATTCTGGATAAAGTAAAGTCTGCATGTGGATGCCATGGAGGTCTCTCTCGGTCCGAATCCATCTGGCGTCGGCAAACACCGAAAAGCAGACTGACGGTTTGGTCGTTTCGTAAAAGTATTCGAGATGGTTTCCGGATTT
>DASWHH010000423.1:0-5115 GCA_036398295.1 bacterium | reverse complement strand
GATGTCAGCTCCGGTGGCACGCCCCTGTGGACGGAGACCCTGCCGGTGGATGTCGTCGGCGGACTGTTCAGCGTCATTTTAGGAAAAAGCACGCCGCTCAATATGGCATTCGACAAATCCTATTGGCTGGGCATCTCGGTGAATTCAGGATCTGAGCTCACTCCGCGCACTGAGCTCACTTCTGCACCCTACAGCCTGCATGCTCGCGCCATCGCCAATGGCTCGGTGAGCGCCGAGAAGATTGCGACCAATACCGTAGTTCGCAGCGTCAATTCCTTGAAAGACGATGTGGTGTTATCTGCTGGGGAAAATGTTACCATCACACCCGGCGGCAACACTTTGACAATCGCAGCAGCAAGTGGCAGCAACGGCGACATCACCGCAGTGACCGCCGGAAGCGGACTGACCGGCGGCGGCGCTACCGGAGATGTCTCCCTGTCGCTGGCTGACGGTGGCGTGACCGCGGTCAAGATTGCCGCGGATCAAGTGGTCAAGAGTTTGAACGGCTTGAAAGATGCTGTTAGCATCAGCGCTGGCGAAAACGTCACCATCACCACCGATGGCAACACGCTTACCGTAGCGGCCGCGGGCGGTGGTGATGGCGATATCACCTCGGTGAGCGCAGGAACCGGGTTGACTGGCGGCGGCACTACCGGCGATGTCACCCTGGCGCTTGCTGACGGCGGCGTCTCCAACATAAAGCTGGCCAGCAACGCTGTGACGGCGGATAAAATTGCCGCCGAGCAGGTGGTGAAAAGTCTGAATGGCTTGACCGATGCGGTGAGCATTAGCGCCGGCGCCAATGCCTCGCTGAATATTGCCGGGAATTCCGTTGAAGTCTCCGCAGCCGCCGATGGTCATTCTCTTGACGCATCCGATGGCACTCCCACAGATGCAGTGTTTGCCGATACCGATGGTAACGTCGGAATCGGCACAACCACCCCCGGGGCGCAATTGCATCTCCGTTCTGCAGCGGCCCGACTGCGCATAGACGATACGGTGGCGCAATGGGATATCTATGTCGGGCAGGTCATTTCGGGTGACCTCGAATTTGAGCGAGTCGGTGTCGATAGCGCGGCGTTAACCCTGGATGCCTCGACCAACCGTGCCGTGATCGGTACTGGACTCGAATTTCCGGATGGCAGTGTTCAAACCACGGCTTTTCAAGATGGTCCCAGTTCCCGCCGCTGGAAGACGAACATTCAGACTTTGGAGAATGCACTCGACAAGGTCAAACAGTTGCGCGGTGTTTCCTATGCCTGGAAGAAAGACGGCCGCCGCGATATCGGACTCATTGCCGAAGAAGTGGCCGGGGTGGTTCCGGAAGTGGTGAAGTTCGAGGACAATGGCAAGGATGCGAAAGCGGTGGATTACGGGCATCTTGTTGGGCTGTTGATTGAAGCCATGAAGGAGCAGCAGAAGCAGATTGAAGAGTTGAAGACACGGGTCGAATTCCTTTCCACCGCCAAGGGCGAGTCGGAAGAATTATCCTTCGGCGTGCGGCGTTAACAAATTATCCGGGAGATCAATTATGAACAAATTAATCATGTTCATTCTGTTTTGGGGGGCGATAACCCTTGTATCGGTCGATCCACTATCTGCCCAGTTCATGATTCTGCGCCATGTGTTTGGCAACGGCAATACCGCCGTCACCGGATCAGAATTTCAGATAGTCGGCACCCTGGGGCAGGCGGCCATCGGCGTCAGCAGTTCCCAATCCCTCATTCATCAATCGGGTTTCTGGGGCGGTCTGGATTTGGTGACCTCAGTCGAGCCGATTCCGAATATCGTGCCCAACTCGTTTCGTCTCGATCAAAACTATCCGAATCCGTTCAACCCGTCAACCACCATTCAATTTGCCGTACCAACGACCTCCCACGTCAGCATGAAACTGTTTGATCTGCGCGGCCGCGAGGTTGGGACTTTGCTGGATAACCGTATGCCGGCTGGCGAATACAAATTGCAGTTCGAAGCAACCGGGCTGGCCAGCGGTGTTTACTTCTATCGCATGCAGAGCGATGGGTTTGTGCAGTCGCGGAAACTCACCTTGCTGAGGTGAGAAGTTCGCAAATCGTCCTTTGTTGAGTATAGTTATTTATGACCACAGAAAACTGGAGCCAAATTTGATGACGGTCTGGAATTGCGATGCCTGAATGGGAGGATTTGAGTTTGACAAGAACGTCCAAAACCCAAAACCGGAGCCCAGGTGGTGGCAAATTTCTCTTTAATGTAACGCTGCTGCTGATCTCCGCCGTGCTGACAGCATTGCTCGCAGAAACATCCCTGCGCGTGATAGGCGAAAAACCTGGTTACGTCCCGCGCTATTCACGATTCAAATTTGTCCCCCGTCTCGAAGTTGACAGCTCGTTTTGCACCGATTCCGAGGGTGTGTTCAAAGCCAATCCCCAATATCCCCACTGGACTGACGATATCCACATCAACACCGACGGCTTCCGCGGCGAAGAGTTCAGCATGCACGTCTCCCATCATGAGACCAAGATCCTGTTTCTCGGCGATTCCTTCGCCTGGGGCTCAAGTGCACGTCCCATCACCAAAAGCTTTGTCGATCTGGTGAGACAGCGTGGCTTCGTAACTTACAATACAGGGGTTCCCGGCACCGATCCCTATCAATATGCCTACCTCGCTGAGAAATATGCACCACGGCTGATGCCCGATATTGTGGCCGTCATGTTTTACCTCGGTAACGATTTCATCGCGCCGCGCCCCATGCTGCCTTTCAAGAATCTGTATCATGTTACCAACGCCAAGTTCCTCTACGCGTTCGACGAGAAGGGGAATTACATGTCCCCACAGCAAGCCTATCAATACTACGCTGAGAAGAACAATGCGGCCAATCTCGCGCGCCATCGTCAGGAGGGTTCCCTCAAATCGCGATTACGAAATTTGCTGATGAAAACCGTAACCGGCACCTACCTTTGGGTTTCCGTTTCCCGAATCAAACAGGGCTTATTGGCGGATTCAAGAGGTGACACCACGGAACGAGTTTATGACGAGGTCCGAAAGTCGTTATTGAGAATTAAATCCGCTGCGGATAACGTTAATGCTCGCTTCCTGCTTTTTGTGATCCCGGTTCACCCCTATAGACAAGCTCCTCAAAACCGCTGGCAATTCCATGGTGATTTTTTGCATGAATTCCATGCTCATATCCCCGACCTTCTTGAAAAAAGCGACTACATGGAACTGCCGAATTCCCACTTCAACAACTCCGGGCATCGCAAGTATGCGGACTTCATTTTGGAAACGATTGACAAACTGGAAGACATGAACGGACAGACCAGCAACGGCAGCTAACTCCCCCGGTTTCTTTGCTACTTCGATCCGCCGGCATCCCGATGGATTTTCCCTTGCTTTTCCTTGTGATTATGTGTATCATTTAACTTCCATTTTTATCGACGGCCCCGACCTGAAATCCTGGAGGAAGATGAATGTCTGAAAAAACTGCCAAAGCGAAAGACGTCATGACCCTCGATGTTGAAACCAATTTGCAGACCACGGAAGGCAGAAAGTACCTCAACCAGCTCAACACTGTCAGCCATGTGTTACATTTAAAGGATACCACCGTCACCTTTAAGGGAGAAGAAGTGTTGAAAACCGGTTACCTCGGCGACTTCAAAAGCCTGAGTCTTTATAAATGTCCGAAGGGTTATTTTCTGTTTGGCGACCGTGCTTTTGGCAAAAATAACTGGTCGGTGATGGCGAATACGCTGGATGAACTACTCGCAAAATTAGGCGAGGGCGAGGTAAAGCAGAAAATCGCCGAGGCCGCGCACGCCAGTGCGGTTACGGCCTGATTTATCGTAGCCGCAAATTGGAGGAGCCTTGACTATGACCGAAATTACCCGATCCGTGACCATTAGTGCCTCACCCGAAAAAGTGTGGGCGCAAATCCATCCCAAAAATTGGACGAAGCTCTTTGATTTTGTTAAGGAAGTTTACGGCTACACGGACGGCAAAGCTGGCGTGGGAACCCAGGCCAAGGTGGTTGCCGGCGATGCCGACACGCCGCTCATTCAGTACAATGTGGAAATCACCGAGTTTATTGAAAATCAGAAAATTGGCTACCGGCGTTACGGTGGGCCGTTGACCGGTGAAGCGGTTATTCTCTTGAGGCCCGCCCCCATGGGTACCCTCATGGAACGCATCAGTTACTATGAAGACGATCTCTCCCAAGACACGATTAAGACCATCAGCGCTGGCATCGAAAAGGACAACGAAAAGATCAAGACGTTGGTCGAGGACGCCAGGTAATCTCATCCATTTTTTACTTTGAAATTTTTCTGTAAAGCCATTCCCCTTATGGTTTTTCTGTTTCACCAGAATTTTGCGTTGCGAGTCCGTCGCCGCGGACGAAGTTGGTAATTGCAGCGAGTGTGATTTGAACCGAGAGGGTCGGGTGGAGAACACACATAACCTAAGTCATGAGGGATATTATGAGCAAATCATCGCTTTTTGTCGGGATCGCGCTGGTGGTAAACGGTATATTGGTTTTCCTTTTGAGCCAGCAAGTTTGGGCTAATAACAGTGAAACTCCCACGGTGACAATTGTCACAATAACCAGCTTCGATGGCGACGTTTTTACCTTCACGGAGCAAGCGAAATCGGCGCTCACGATTTCCAACCAGCCGAACGTTCTCTGCGAAGGAGAATGGTCCGGTAACGATGTCAGCTTCAAGTTGTTAGACCAAACTGCGATTGACACCTTCAAAATCACCTTTCGGAACCTTGGCGGCTGCAATACGATTGAGGTGAAAAGTTCACCCGTCGCCGTTGCAGGCAACACCTTCAACGTCAGCTATAACATTCCCACCATCAGTTCCGGTTCTTTAAGCGGAACCTTCTCCGCGAACGGCAGCGCTGTCAGCGGTACCTTTTCCTACACCAACATCCAGTGCAACGGTAGTCAAAGCGGAGCCTGGAGCGCCCAGGCCGTGGTGTCGTGTGACTTGGCGGCGCCCGCCAACTTAACGGCGGTCGTAACCGGAGCCGGAGTCGAGCTGGAGTGGCAAGCGCCGGGAACGCCGGCCGCGCAAGACACCGCCGAGCTATTTTATGACGACGGTACCGCCGAGGATGGTATCGTTGGAAACTTTGATG
>DASWHH010000422.1:0-7813 GCA_036398295.1 bacterium | reverse complement strand
AAGGATTGGGACGTGGCATATCTTCGCGCCCCAAGTGACAACGCTTAAATTTCTTACCTGAACCACACCAGCATGGATCATTTCTACCAATCTTCATTATGGCTGAATTTGTCTCTCTACAATCACCGCCGACGCCTCGCCGCCGCCGATACACAACGTTGCCAGACCACGTTTTTTGCCGTATTGTTTCATGGCATACAGCAGCGTGGTCAATACCCGGGCCCCGCTGGCACCAATCGGATGACCCAGGGCCACCGCGCCACCATGGACATTCACTTTATCCGAATCGATTCCCAATTCCTTGCCCACCGCAAGATTTACCACGGCGAACGCCTCGTTAAATTCAAACAAATCGACGTCGCCTAATTGAAGATGAGCTCTGTCCAAAACCCGACGGATAGCATCGGCGGGCGCCATGGTGAACCACTCCGGCGCGCGCGCGGCTGAGGCCTGGGCGACGATAGTGCCCAGTGGCTCGATGCCCAATTTCTTCGCTCGATCCTTTGACATCACCACACATGCCGCCGCGCCATCATTAATTTTGGAAGCGTTGGCAGCCGTGACCGTGCCATCTTTTTGGAACACCGGCTTCAATGTCGCCATTTTTTCGAAGTTCGCTTTCTTGGGTTCTTCGTCCTCGGCAACGATCAACGGCTCGCCCTTTTTTTGTTGGATGACAACTGGCACGATCTCCTCTTTGAAATAACCGTTTTTCTGCGCGTCCAATGCCCGCTTATAAGAAAGGATGGCGAACTCGTCCTGAGCCGCGCGAGGAACGTTGCATTCTTTCGCGCATAACTCCGCGGCGTTGCCCATGTGAAAATTGTTATAAACATCCCACAAGCCGTCTTTGATCATGCTGTCGAGCAGCTCGCCGTGTCCGAGACGATAACCGTTGCGCGCCTTGTCCAACAAGTAAGGTGCGTTGGACATACTCTCCATGCCACCGGCGACAACGATCTCCGCATCGCCCACCATAATGGCCTGCGCGGCCAACATCACTGCTTTCAAGCCGGAGCCACAAACCTTATTGATGGTCATGCACGGCACGGAATTGGGAATACCGGCGCCGATGGCCGCCTGCCGTGCCGGCGCTTGTCCAACACCGGCTGTGAGCACTTCACCCATGATGACCTCGCTGACATCTTTTCCGGTTAAGCCGGCGCGCTGCAACGCTTCTTTGATGGCGATGCTGCCTAATTGCGGTGCGGCGAACGAGCTCAGCGCGCCATTGAATGCGCCAATCGGCGTGCGGCAGGCGCTGGCGATGACAACTTCAGTAAATTGAGACATAAGTGTTACTCCGCGAAAAGTTTCGCATCTCTAAGTTAAACTCAAACAGTCTTTTCCTTACTCAGGGACTGTTGAACAATGATTTCTCCAAGTTGCGACTAACTTGAATTTTTCTGCTTTTGGAGAATATGGCTTATGAAATGCTCCACCCCAAAGAGTACCTGACCCGGGGAGCGCGATTTTTAAGTCAAGACGTATCGACTCTCTTAGCTCATCTTCTGAAATCCTTCTTTTTTGAAAGTCAGCCTCATGCTTCTGATAAGCCGTCATCATCTTCTTCTACTTTCTCCACTAGTAATTTCTCCTCCACCTCCCTTAAATACCCCGCCCGAACTTTCGGCGCATGCTCAAAAATCACCAGCCAATTTTCTACAAGTGCTTGTTTGAGGACTTTTTCTTTCACTTCCATCGTGGTTTTTGGATACAGATCATAACCCATCACATACGTCGTTTTCAAGTGCGAATCCGTCGGCACCAGGTCCGCCAGGAAACAGGCGGTGCGACCCTCGGATCGAATTTTCACAATTTGGTGATCGCGGGTGTGGCCGCCCGTTACTTGCACCGATATTCCGGGCACAATCTCCCGGTCTCCCGCTATTGACTCCAGCTGTCGGTTCGCTAGCAACGGGTCCCAATTGTGCGGAAAGTAGCTGCCTTTGCTGCGCGGATCGGGATCCCTCGCATATTCCAATTCACCGCGCTGGGTGAAATAGGTCGCGTTCAGAAACGTAGAATGAATCTGCCCATTTGCCTCTTGCCAACAATTTCCGCCAGCGTGATCAAAATGGAGATGGGTCAGGATAACTTTGGTGATATCCCCTGGCTTGAGTCCTAAACCGGCGAGTTCTTTCAAAAGATTGGTCGGCTTTTCGATGCCAAACATGCTGGCGAACTTTTCGGTGTAGATCGTGCCGATGCCGGTATCGACGAGTATATTTTCCTTCGGAGTCTTGATCAACAAACAATTCAGTCCCAACCGGATGCGATTACTGGCATTCGGCGGATTGAGCTTTTCCCACAACACTTTTGGCACCACGCCGAACATGGCGCCGCCATCGAGGTGAAACACGCCGTCGCTGAGCACGAAAAGGTCAAAGTCTCCGAACTTCATCTCATTCCCAATTCGTAAACCGAAAACCGTAAATCGTAAACCGGTTTCGTTTCAAAACACGTTTACTAAACTTTGAAGGTTTAGTAAACGTCACTTGACCTCTTTTGACAATTCCCGCGAAATCACCAACCGCAGGATCTCTGAGGTGCCCTCACCAATGACTGTGAGTTTGGCGTCGCGCCAGTAGCGCTCCACGGGATAATCTTTGCAAAAGCCATAGCCACCAAAAATCTGAATGGCGTTCTTGGTCACGCGCATAGCAGTCTCCGATGCGAAAAGTTTCGCCATCGCCGCCTCTTTAGTGTACGGTTTTTTTTGATCCCGCATGAGCGCCACTTCATGAACCATCAAACGCGCGGCGTAGATTTCCGTTGCCATGTCGGCCAGCATCCAGCGGATCGCCTGAAATTCAGCGATGGGCTGTCCGAAAGCCTCGCGTTCTTTGGAATAGGCCGCGGCTTTTTCCATCGCCGCCTGCGCCAACCCCACCGCCATCGCGCCGATGCCAATACGGCCGCCATCGAGGGTGATCAGGGCCTGCTTGAAGCCCTCATTTTCCTTGCCAAGCAGGTTCCCTTTGGGTACCCGACAATTGTCAATCGCGATCACGCGTGTGTCCGACGCCCGCACGCCTAACTTGTCCTCTTTCTTGCCAATGACAAAGCCGTCAAAGTCCTTTTCCACGATGAATGCCGAGATACCGTTTACACCTTTTTCCGGAGCCGTTTTTGCAAAGACCACAAAAGTATCAGCGACGCCACCATTGGTGACATAGGCTTTCGAGCCATTCAACACATAATTATCGCCCTGCAACACCGCGGTGGTTTTGGCCGCGCCGGCGTCGGAGCCGGAGCCAGGCTCGGTCAGGCAGAAGCTGCCGAGCGTCTCTCCTTTCGCCAATGGCACGAGATACTTTTTTTTCTGCTCCTCGCTGCCAAAGAGATAAATCGGTGTGGCGCACAGCGAGGTGTGCGCTGCGACCGTCAAGCAGGTGGATCCGCAGGCCTTTGCAATTTCCTCGATAGCCAGCGCCAGGCTGATGGTGTCCATGCCGGCGCCGCCGTATTCCTCGGGAAACGGGATCCCCAGTAAACCCAACTCCGCCATCTTTTTGATGTTCGCCATCGGAAATTGGCCGCTTTCATCAATCTCCGCAGCAAGCGGCTCGATCTCTTTTTTGGCAAATTCCCTCACCATGTCGCGCAGCATGATCTGTTCGTCAGTGTACTCCATTCAAAGCTCCTGTCTCTTTAAGTAATTGAATGAGGAGTAATGGAGTAAAGGATGGTTGAAGCATAGCGCATGGCGCAGAGAGCAAAGCGCGAAAGCTCTATGTTCTTTGCGCTTAGCATCCAATATAGTAATCAATAATCCAATACTTCAGTACTCCACCACTCCATTTCTATTTCCCTTGATACTTCGGCTCGCGTTTTTCTCGAAACGCCTGCAATCCCTCACGCCGATCCTGTGTGGGAATAATATTTTGGTAGCACATAAACTCGGTTGCGAGGGCTTCCTTCAAAGTCTTGTCCAATCCGGCTAGAATCGCCCGCTTCGCCTGCCGAACCGCCAGCGGCCCATTCTTCGCAATCTCACCAGCGATTGCCAACGCCTTGCTCATTAACGCCACTTCTGGTACGACGTAATTGACGGCGCCCTGCTGCCACGCCTCCTGCGCTGAAAATAGCCGTGCGGTCGTGATCCACAGAATCGCGTTGCTCGGGCCAATGAGTCGCGTCAGCCGCTGCGTACCACCGGCACCAGGAAGAATAGCTAACGCAGTTTCACGCAACCCGACTTGCGCGGAGTCCACCATGATCCGCATGTCCGCCGCCAGCGCCACTTCAAAGCCGCCGCCCATGGCGCTGCCCTGCAACACCGCAATGGTAGGAACAGAAATCTCAGCGATTTTATTCACGGCCAGACCGATGCTGCGAACGGTTGGCGCCACTTCGGACTCGGGCATATCCATGCGTTCTTTTAGATCGGCACCAGCGCAAAAATATTTCCCCTCAGCCGTGATGATGGCAACCCGGATCTGGTTGGCGTTGACATCCTGCTCGATGAGTTCCGCCGCTCGCCCAATCTCACCAACCAACTCACGGTTCAAGGCGTTGACCGGCGGGCGATGAATCACCAACTTGCCAACGTGATTGTCGATTTTGTAGGACAAGAATTGAAAAGTCATTTTTTCTTCTTACTGTTTGAATCGTTATTCGAAAAATCAATTGGATTCGCCAGGTAGGTCATGGGATAGGGATGCAGCTCTTTAATCGAATCCAGGCCTTCGGGCAGTGGCAGCACATATCGAATGGCCTGAACCGTCCCGTCGGTGCGAACGGTTCTCTGAACATGCTTGCATTTTAGAACGGAATGCTCGATGTAAATATCATCCTCGATCGTACTGCCAAAAACATACGATGTCCCTTTAACAAAAACATTATTGCCGATCCGGGTTGGAAACTCGTCACTGCCGGTCATGTTCACGCTCGAACCGATATAGCAGTCTTCACCAATCTCGAGGTTGCCCTTGATGATGTCTTCCTTGAAAATCTGCGTACCCCGGCCTATTTTCAAGGTTTGATTCGGATAAGTTGAGAGGTGAACATTCTCACCAATCCGAACATTGTCTTTTATCATGACCCGGCCATTCAAGCGCGCTCCGGAGTGTATTCGCACGCCTTTGCTCAATTCCACCTCCCTTCCGATAAAAACTCCTTTACCGATGTAAATATCCAGCGGACCGGATTTTTTGTCGAGCTCGATAATTCGTTTCACCACTTCATCGGCAACGAAAAAATCGGACGCGTCTTCCACGGTGACAATATCTTTGAGCTGGTCAAAGACTCGCTTGCGGGCAAAACTCTCCATTTCCTTGAGCACGCTCTTAACATTGAAACCCAGTACCGCGTGATTGTCTTGCGCCGCCGACGACTTGACCGTAAGTTTATGCGCGTTGAAAATGCTGATAAGATCCGTGAGATATAACTCACCCTGAACATTGTCGGTCTTCAACTTGTTAATGTGTTCACGAATCTTCTTCGCCTTGAAAGCATAGACGCCGGTATTGAACTCGCGAATGGCGATGAGATCGGATTTGGTGAAGGCATAGGTTCTTCCTTTATATGTAACCTTATAAGGAAGGTCATCGCGAAGGGCGAGAATGTCTTTGTGCTCCTTGATTTCTATTACTTTGCCGAAATCGGTATCGGAGTTTTTGCCGGCGATGTCCGCCATCGGCACGCGTACGATGCGGCCATAGTAATTGTCGTTGGCATCGCCTTCAAACATGCCGGAAAGTACCATCATGTCGCAGTCGTTGTTCAGAAAATCGTCTTTGAACTTTTGAACCACCTCGGCGTTGAGTAGCCCCAGGTCGCCCGGAAAGATAAAGACGTCTCCCTTGAACTTTTTTTGAATAACGTCCATCGCCACTCGCACCGCATCGCCCGTGCCACGCTGATGCTCCTGGTAGACGAACATCTGATGATCGCGCTTGCCGAGAGCATCCACTACTTCTTTGGCCTTGATGCCGACCACGATCACCTGGTTGGTGGCACCGAGCCCATCGCGCGCCGCAATGGCCACGCGCTTAACAGTCGAAACGCCCCAGATTTCGTGGAGCATTTTGGAGGTCTCAGATTTAATACGCTTACCATGACCTGCCGCCAGAATAATGGCGATGCTCGCCTGCGAAAAATCCAGGGGCGAGTTCTTTTGCTTTAAATAGGAAACGATGTCAACATTGAGTACCGGGGTTTCAAACATAGTTGATTCTTTCATAAGAATTTCAAGTCATTTCCATAACGCTTCTTAAATTATGTTTTGAATTTGGTTTTGCATGATGTTTCGATTTTCGGTTTTCGTATTTCGGATTTCAACTGTGTGGTTAACCTGCGCTCAGCGGTGTCTCAGCTGTTACCTTCAAATTATCCGGCACATCCATTTCCATCAGCAGCAGCGCCTGGCCGTGGGTTTTTCCCTGGGCGTCGTTTTTCAAGCTTTCGCTGCCACCGCCGCCCAACGAGTCGTGCAGAATAAAATTGAGTCCCAACAAATTGGGAAGCTCGTAACGATCCACTTTTCCCTTGACAATGCCTTTGAAATGAGCCTTCACCCGTTCGACCGTCACTTCTTTTCTGATGATTTCGAACGCCTCGTTATTGTAAGCGAGCAGCCCGACATTGGAACTGTCGCCTTTGTCGCCGGAACGGGCGTGGGCAATTTGCCGTAATTGGATTCGCTTCATGTCAAACTTCCTCAACCGTTACCTTTGTCTGAATCAATTTTTTGTCGATGAGCGCCGGCCAGTAGGCAACAATCTCCTGCGGCTTGGGACGGCCTCCGGCAAAGCCGGTCACGCCCGGCGGACCATTGGTGACCAACGGCGCGATCTCTTTTCCGAAGCGCTCGACTTTCTTTTCATCCACATCTTTCACACCGACGCGCAGCACCACCTCGTTAATTTGCGCGGGCAACGGATTGATGTCGCCATGACAGGAGTTGACCCCTAAAAACTCGGTGCTCGTTTCTTCGAAAGTATAACCAGCGTTCCGCAATCTTTGCCAGATGATCGCGGCGCATTTCTGGGCTTTCGCATAGGCGTCCGGACCGCTGATGGTGAGCGTGCCGGATGTTTTATAGCCCTTTTGATAATTGATGGAGACCTTGTAGCTGTCAGTTTTGGGATAGCCTTTGATGCCGAAAACTTTCACGCGATCTTTCCCCGCCTGCTCCAACTGGATGGAGGTGAAATCGATGCGCACGTCCGGCGAAATGTAATTCTTGGGATCGCCCATTTCGTACACGATCTGCTCGGCAACGGTGTCCACCGTCACCATACCACCGGTGTCGGGATGTTTGGTGACAAAAAAGCTCCCGTCGGGATACCCCTCGGCGATGGGATAGCCAATGTTGGCGAAATCCGGCACTTCCCACCAGCGGGAGTAATTGCCGCCAGTGGCCTGCGCGCCGCATTCGAGAATGTGGCCGGCGACCGTTCCCGCGGCAAGCTTGTCCCACTCATCTTCTTTCCAGCCGAATTCGTAAATCATCGGGGCCAGCACGAGTCCAGGATCGGAAACGCGGCCGGTGATGATGATCTGCGCGCCCTGCTGCAACGCCTCGGCGATGGCGAACGAAGTGATATACACATTGGCGGAGAGCACCTTCTCTTGAATTGACGTAAGCGCCTCACCATTGTCCATGTTTTTGAGCGACGCGCCGGCCGCCAACAATCCCGGCAGCCGTTCCAAAATATCATCCCCCTCGACAATGCCGATTTTCACACCCTTCAATCCCAACTTGCGCGCGACCTCCAGCACCGCCTCGCGGCAGGCTTTGGGATTCACCCCGCCGGCGCTGGCGATGACTTTGATATTCTTCTCCACTAATCGCGGCAGAGTTTCA
>DASWHH010000421.1:0-5171 GCA_036398295.1 bacterium | reverse complement strand
TCTCGGAGATGATATTGACCCGTTATCCGAAAGACAGTCTCGATGTGATCGTTTTCGGCGACAAGGCAGTTGAAGTGGATATCAGCGACATCCCCCAAATTGCGGTTGGGCCATATCACACCAACACCAAAGATGCGCTGGAACTGGGTCTGCGGATTTTGAAACGCAAGCGCAACGCCAACAAACAAATCTTCATGATCACCGACGGTAAACCATCCGCCATTTTTGACAGCGGGCGTCTCTACAAAAATCCGTTCGGACTGGATCGCAAAATCGTCAACCAGACGCTGAATGCGGCGCGCGCGTGCCGCAAAAATAAAGTGACTATCACCACTTTTATGGTGGCGCGCGATCGCTGGCTGGTGGATTTCGTCAAAGATTTGACTGAAGTCAACAAAGGCCGGGCCTATTATTCGTCGTTAAATAAATTGGGAGAGTATATTTTTGTGGATTATATTCGCAATCGCAAGCAGCGGTTGCGGTGACCCTAACATGTTTTACACTCATGCAGAGCGTTTTGGCCGTGTTGCTTATCTTTTTCTTTTTCATACTCAGCTGTTCTTCAGGTGACCCGCTCGTGACAGCAGACGGGGATTTCAAAGCGCTGGTGTTTTCAAAAACTGCCGGCTTTCGTCACGACAGCATTCCCGCCGGTATTGCGGCGATCAAAAAACTGGGCGATGAGAATGGTTTTGCGACGCATGCCACCGAGGATGCTGTAATTTTTAAAAGTGATTCGCTGGCGAAGTTCGCCGTAGTCGTTTTTCTCAACACTTCCGGCGACATTTTGGACTCCGCGCAAAAGGCGGCGCTGCAGACCTACATTAGTAATGGCGGCGGATTCGTGGGCATTCACTCGGCCAGCGATACGGAGTACAATTGGCCGTGGTACGGTGAACTCGTCGGGGCATATTTTCAGAATCACCCGCAAATCCAGACGGCCACAGTCGTCGTGAATGATTCGTCGCATGTTTCAACCGCGCATTTGCCGAGCCAGTGGACGCGAACAGACGAATGGTACAATTTCCGCACCCACCCTTCGGATCGCGTGCAGGTTTTGCTGCGAGTCGATGAGAACACCTATTCGGGCGGCAGCATGGGGGCTGCGCATCCGGTAGCATGGTATCATGAGTTTGACGACGGCCGCGCGTGGTACACCGCCATGGGACATACAAAAGAATCCTACAGCGAAACGCTTTTTCTGCAGCATCTTCTCGGCGGCATCCAGTGGGCGGCGGGAAGGTGACCTTGGCGGCCGTTGCTGCGAACTAAGATTTGGCATTTTGCAATCTGCATTTTGCATTTGCGTTCAGCAGATGACGCAAGTTCTGTCCGATTGCATGAAAAATGAAAAGTGCATATTGAAAAATTCAAATTTTTCGTGAGAGTTTTTTTTGGTGAGCTTATTATAACTTAAAATTCATACTGGGAAATCGATGAACCAACCGAAAACCATAGGCGAAATCAGAAAGTCCGGTTACGAAGTCGTGTCCGTCAAACATGAGATGCGCCGCAACCTGATCGCCAAACTTAAGGATAAAGAACAACTGTTCCCTGGAATCATTGGCTATGACAACACGGTGATTCCGGCGCTGTGCAATGCCATTCTTTCTTTGCACGACATCATCCTGTTGGGACTGCGGGGACAGGCGAAAACTAAAATTCTGCGCGCCTTGCCGTCGCTGCTGGATGAATATATTCCCATCATCAAGGGCTGTGAAATTAACGACAACCCGTTTCATCCGGTCTGCAAGGCCTGTAGCGATCGGGTGAGCGAGTTCGGCGACGAAGTGGAAATCGCATGGCTGCATCGCGACGAACGCTACGGCGAGAAACTCGCCACTCCGGATGTTACCATCGCCGATTTGATTGGCGACATCGATCCTATCAAAGCCGCAGCGCAGCGCTTGCACTATGCCCATGAAGGCGTCATTCATTTCGGCATTTTGCCGCGCAGCAATCGCGGCATCTTTGCCATCAATGAGCTGCCGGATTTGCAGCCGCGTATTCAAGTGGGACTCTTCAACATCATGCAAGAAAAGGATATTCAGATTCGCGGTTTTCCCGTGCGCATTCCGCTTGACGTCGTGATTGTCTATTCCGCTAACCCTGAGGACTACACCAATCGCGGCAACATCATCACACCCTTGAAGGATCGGATTGGATCGCAAGTGGTCACGCACTACCCGCGCACCCTCGAAGATGGGATTAAGATTGCTGCGCAGGAGGCATGGCAAAATCGCGACGGCGAGCGCGAGATAGACATCCCGCAGTTTTTTCGTGAGCTGATCGAACAGGTCGCGGTAGAGGCGCGCAAAAGCGAATTCGTAGATCAGAAATCCGGCGTGAGTGTGCGCATGACCGTTACGGCATTGGAAAATTTGATTAGTAACGCCGAGCGCCGTGCCATTAAAACCAATGAAAAGGTAGTAGTGCCGCGGGTTTGCGATCTCTACGCCGCGTTGCCATCTATAACTGGCAAAGTCGAGTTGGTTTACGAAGGCGAGCAGGAGGGGGAGATCAACGTTGCCCGCGCTCTCATCGGCAAAGCTGTGAAAACAACTTTTCGAAATTATTTTCCGGATCCGCTGGCCTCGATGAAAAAGGGTGAGCCGGTTTATGCCGAGGTGGTCAACTGGTTCAAACAAAATCAGGCCATCGACATTTCTGACGAAATGACTACTACCGATTATTTGAGTGAACTGCAAAAGGTGAAGGGATTGAAAGCCATTGCCACCCGTTTCATGAAAGTGGATGAGCAAGGCCCGGCAGCATTAGGGGCGGTCATGGAATTTGTTTTGGATGGCCTGCATCAGAACTCAATGTTGAGCAAGGACTTCATGGAGAGCAAAACGACGTACCGCGACATGCTCAACACTATGATGAGCTCGCTGCGGCGGGACGAAGATGAGGATGATTTCGAAAACGAGGAAGACTTCAATATTCGTTAGTGTAATGTGGATAATTTATTCATCATGGGAACTGCCGCCGTGTCCCCGCCGCGGAAAATGAACCTGGCTGAACAGATTCGCAAGCTCAATGCCATCGGCATCGCCCTTTCCAGCGAGCACAACTTAAATAAGCTGCTCGACATGATTGTCACCGAAGCGCGCAATTTCACCCATGCCGATGGTGGCAGTCTTTATATAAAGGAAAACAATAGGCTGCACTTTCGTGTGGCGCAAACCGCGTCGCTGCAAAAACGCGATCGCAAAATTCCGTTCACATCTTTTTATCTTCCCCTTTCAAAGGAAAGTATTGCCGGATACGTCGCGGCTACCGGGCAGGTTCTGAATATCCCGGACGTCTACGAAATTCCGCCGACCGTGGAATACCGTGTCAATAAGCGTTTCGATCAGCAAAACAACTATCGCTCGCAGTCGATGTTGGTGGTGCCGATGCGCGATCATCAAGACGAGATCATCGGTGTGTTGCAGCTCATCAACTCTTTGAACAGTCGCGGCGAGGTCGTGCCATTTGAAGCCGAATACGAGAGCATCATCCTGTCGCTGGCGTCGCAGGCAGCCGTGGCCCTGCGTAATGTCAGCCTGATCGAGGAGATTCGCAATCTGTTTCGATCGCTGGTGCGCTACTCAGCCACTGCTATTGATGCCCGCAGTCCGCACACGGCGGGACATTCCGGGCGCGTCGCGAAATACTGTGTGCGCATGGCTAAAGCCATAAATGATGAAACCGAAGGTCGGTTGGGGCAGATTCAGTTTAGTGCGGAAGAAATTGAGGAATTGCGCATGGCTGGGTGGCTGCACGATATCGGAAAAATCGGGGTGCGCGAAAGCGTGCTGGAGAAAACCACCAAGCTAACCGACGATCAGCTGGATGCGATTGCCGAGCGCTTTGAAGGCATCAAACGCGGGCTGCAGAATAAACTGTTGGAGAAAAAATTGCAGCTGCTCACCAACGGCGCCGCCGATCCCTCCATGCTTAAAAAGTTGGAATGCGCAACAACGACGGAAGTTGCCGCCTTAGCCGATGCGCTGGCATTTTTGCAGCGCATTAACACTCCCGGTTTTCTGAGCGAAGAAGATCGAAGTCGCCTGAAAAACACCGCCGAAAAATCTTACCTCAATTCCCGCGGTGAGCGCTGTTTTTATTTGACCGCCAAGGAGTATGAAAATCTCTCCGTGGTGCGCGGTAATCTCACCGAGCCGGAATACAAAGAGATTCAATCCCATGTCGACCACACCTTGAACATTCTCAAAAAAATTCCTTTCACAAGAGATTTGCAGAATGTCACCCAGCACGCGGCCGGGCACCACGAGTATCTTAATGGCAGCGGCTATCCACTGGGACTGAAGGGCGACGAAATAACGATCCAGTCGCGGATCATGTGTATTGCCGATATTTTTGATGCCCTAAGCTCGCCGGATCGGCCGTACAAAAAGGCCATTCCTATAGAACGGACACTGGAAATTCTAGGCGAGGAAGTACGGGCCGGCAAATTAGACGGCGATCTGGTAGAGTTGTTTATTCGCAAAAGACTTTATCAGAGACCAGCGCTGGACGAGGAGGAGGATTGATGTTTTGTGAAACATCAATCTTGAAAAGTGAAACGTGAAAATTGTTGCCATTTCGGACTTACATGGATTCCTTGAACCCGCCCGCAAAATCATCGCTTTAGAAAGACCCGACCTGCTGCTCTGTGCCGGTGATTGGGGAACCGCCGAAGAAGTCGCTGGGAACGATTTCGAAGCCATCACGCGCACAGCTCATACATTCACCGTTTTCGGAAACAACGATCACCTCGAATTGCTCCGCCAAATCAAAAATAGTGACGACACCAACATCCTGCTTGAAAATGGCAAGCCGGTGCATTATCTTGATCTCACCATCGCCGGCATTAATGGCATCTGGGCGAAGTCGCACAAACAGCCGTGGTACATCACGGATGAGGAGGTGGCGGAAGCCGCAGCGAAGTTGAAAGACCAAAGTGTCGATATTCTCATCACCCATGGCTGTCCCATCGGCATGGCGGACTTGACGCCGACCGGCGGCCGTGGCGGCCAGCGCTGTTTCACGGAGGCGTTCAAAGTTGTGGGGCCGAGGCTGCATCTGTGCGGGCATTTACATCGCAAGAGTGAGTATCGGACGAGGGATGGAAAGTTGGTTTTCAACATCGGTTACACCAGAGAGGGTGATTACTTGCTGATTCA
>DASWHH010000420.1:0-11121 GCA_036398295.1 bacterium | reverse complement strand
CTAATTCCTTCATTTCATTTTGTAAATCTTTCTGATGCATCCTAAGCTTTTCTAACTGAGATGAATTTTCTATCGAGAAAGGATTAGCCCATTTAGCTGAGCTGTTCGCAGAATTAAGTTTCTTAACGATCTGTCGTAAAGTTTCATAAAGAGTTTTCGGTAAAGTGATTTCATGCTTACCTAACAATCAATTGAAGCGTTTTGTCAATTCTTCATAATTATTGCGATATCTTTCATGAGCAGATTCTACCACTTCTCCCTGAACTGTATGAACGATGCTTTTCGAAACATCTTCGAGTAGTCGAATCATTTCCGAGACAATTTCAGACGTCTCAGAGAGAAGCAGATATAACTCGGAATGAATCTTAGAAACTCGGTTTTCTTCCGCCGTCCTCCTTATGGCTCTCAATGAAAACAAAGTGGTGGTAATCATAGCTATTATTGAAATTAAAGCAGGAATAATTGTGGGAAAAATTCTTTGAAAGAATGTTTCATCTTTGTTTAGAATGACCACATTTAGCGTGTCTGAACTGACTTTTTTAAAGGAGACACTTTTTGCTGAATCAGATGTAATTGTCTGTGCCGCGAAAGTACCGCTAATACTTAAGATCAAAGAAAGACACGTTAATAAACACCGCCCTACCTTAACCATTAAATTTGAACCTTTCTATTTAACCTGAATAATTCATGAATCTGGTCGACAGGCTCAAAAAGACGTTTTTTCAAAAAAAAGTTTTGAAAATGGTTTTTCTTGCAACAGATTGTTATATTGCCAGATAACGTACATTTTTTCAAAGTTTATGAATAATGCAGGTTAAGAAGCTGCATTCAATTTTGTTACTGACTGAAAATCTTTAAACCTGATAGATTTAATACAAAATACGGATTCTACACACAAAATCAAAAATAAAAAAGCCATGCTTGAGTCAACATGGCCTTCTACTGTCGATACGGGCTGTCCAAAAAGTAAGTCATGTTATTCTTTGAGCGTAGCGAAGAATCTCCTCGAGAGCACACAGATGAGGAGATTCTTCGGCAAAAAGCGCCCAGAATGACAACTCTTTACACTTCCTGGACAGCGCCGTATCGATTCGTATAGTCACTGTCTTAATGCTTCAAAATCTGTACAATTTCGGTAACCATTTTTTTGGCGTCGCCAAAAATCATCATGGTCTTTTCATTGAAGAACAGCTCGTTATCTTCCCCGGCAAAACCGGAGGCCAGACTGCGTTTGACAATCATCACCGTGCGCGCCATGTCGACGTTGAGGATGGGCATGCCGTAGAGGGCACTCTCTTTTTTGTAGCGCGCCGCCGGATTGATGACGTCATTCGCGCCAATCACCAGGGCCACGTCGGTATTTTGAAAGTCATCGTTGATAGCGTCCATCTCCAGGAGCAGATCATAAGGAACGTTGGCTTCCGCCAGCAGCACGTTCATGTGACCCGGCATGCGTCCGGCGACCGGATGAATGGCATACCGAACCTTCGCCCCGCGCGACATCAAAATCGTAGCCATCTCCTGCAAAACGTGCTGGGCTTGCGCCACTGCCAATCCATACCCCGGGATGATAATGACCGACTGCGCGCGGTCCAACATCACCACTGCATCATCTGGCGTGTAGCGTGTAACCTGTTTCTGCTCGCCGGCCGCGCTCACGACGCCGCCGTCAGTGCCCACCGCGGCGAACAACACGTTCCCCAGCGAACGGTTCATCGCCACGCACATGATTTGGGTGAGAATAATTCCCGACGCACCTACCAGCGCGCCGCTGATGATCAAAACGTTATTGGATATCACGAATCCGGTGGCTGCAGCGGCCATACCGGAGTAAGAGTTTAATAGCGAGATCACCACCGGCATATCCGCACCGCCAATGGGTATCACTGAAGTGACACCTAAAATTGCCGAGATAACCGTTATGATGAGAAGAATTGCCAACAAAGAAGGCTCCATTGCGAACCATGCCCCGAGCCCAACAACCGCCAGAACCATCAGCCCGTTGACGTAGTGCTGCATGGAATAGACGATGGGCGCGCCCCGCATGATGCCCTGCAGCTTAGCGTAAGCGATCAGACTGCCGGTAAACGTGATCGTTCCAATCAGCACGCTGAGCACGATGGTGATGGTGATATCCATCGGGGGATGGCCGGTCAGATGATAAAACTCAGAAAGGGCAACCAGCGTGGATGCGCCGCCGCCCACACCGTTGAAAAGCGCCACCATTTGTGGCATGGCGGTCATTTGCACCTTCTTGGCGGCGATGGCGCCAATGAGGCTGCCGAGCACCAACCCGGCTACGATATAACTGAAGTCGATAATTTTTTTATCCAGCAGAGTCACCACGATGGCGATGAGCATTCCCAACATCGCCAACTGGTTGCCGCGGCGAGCGGTTTTGGGAGAACCAAGCTGCTTAAGCCCTACAATAAATAAAACTGCTGCGATTAAATATGCAATACTTACCAGTCCACTCATCTTGTGCCTGCCCTTCCCTATTTTTTACTTTTGTCCCTTTTGAACATCTCTAACATGCGATCGGTAACCATAAATCCGCCGACAACGTTGACGGTCGCAAAAACGACCGCCACCATACCGAGAATTGAAGTCAGCACCGTGTGACCGCTACCCGCGCTGAGCAACGCGCCGACGATGGTAATGCCGGAAATAGCATTGGAACCGGACATCAGCGGGGTGTGCAGCAGCGGCGGCACTTTGGTGATGACTTCAAATCCGACGAAAATCGCCAGAACGAAAACATAAATCGACACCAGTATGGCTTCTGTCATTTTGCCTTATCCTCCGTTTCAAAATTCCTTTTCACCATTTCGTTGACAATCTGGCCCGCGTGGGTGATACACGTTCCCTTGGTGATTTCATCATTGAAATCCAGGCCGGCCTTGCTGTAAACATGCTTGAAGAAATTGATGACATTTTTGGAATGCATCTGGCTGGCGTGCACCGGCACCGTCCGCGCCAAATTAGACGCGCCGAAAATGGTGACGCCGTGCTTTGAAATCGCTTTGTTGGCTTCTGACAGCTCGCAATTTCCACCTTCCGCTACAGCCAGGTCGATGATCACCGATCCCGACGGCATCGTTTTGACCATTTCTTCGCTGATCAGCACCGGCGAGGGCTTGCCAAAAATCTGCGCGGTGGTGATCACAGCATCAATTTTGGTAAGGCGCTTGCCGATCGCCTCGCGCTCTTTTTTCAAAAATTCTTGCGATTGTTCCTTGGCGTAGCCACCGGCGGTTTCCACATCTTTCGGTACTTCCATTTCAACAAACTGGGCGCCCAAACTCTCCACCTGTTCACGAACCGCCGGCCGGGGATCAAAGGCCTCAACCTTGGCACCCAAACGCTTGGCCGTCGCAATCGCCTGCAGTCCTGCCACACCGGCCCCGAGGATCAGAATACTTGCCGGCGGGATGGTGCCGGCGGCCGTCATCAATAGTGGAAAGAGTTTGCCGAGATAATAGGCCGACAACAGCACCGCTTTGTAACCGGCGACCGTGGACATGGAGCTCAAAACGTCCATGCTCTGAGCTTTGGTAATGCGCGGCAGGTACTCCATGCCAAAAGCAGTGAGGCGTCGCTTGAGCAGGAGTGGCAGGATCTCCTTGTGAAGCGCTGGTGAAAGTGAGCTGACGATGGCCGCCCCTTCCTTGAGCATTTCCAACTCATGCTTGCCGGTTTTGGTATTAAACATGGGCGCCTGGAATTTCATAATCAAATCTACCTGTCCATATAAACTCGCCGCGTCTTTAACCACTGCTGCACCGGAGCTTTCATAATCCGAATCCATGAAAGATGCCGAATAGCCCGCCGCGGTTTCGACCAATACCTCGTGACCATCTTTCTTAAGCAAAGAGAGCATCGAGGGTACCACCGCCACTCGGGTTTCTCCATCCATGATTTCCTTTGGAATTCCTATCTTCAAGGTTTACCTCCTATGCTGCTATTGATGTAAAAGGCGACTAAAACAGGCTTGACTGACTGGCTTGCTAATTTATTAACTTCTAGCCGCAAAGGCGCTAAGACGCTGAGCATGATCACCCATTGGGAAACAGTTTTTTATCGAAGTCTTTTTTCAGGATAGTAAATTTCCAGATTAAAATAAACCATTTTGACGACATTTTAAAAATTGGCGGCGGCCGAACACAACTTTCCCAGCCAAATGGTTCCAATTGGGAGTCATTTTTGTGCAGAAGGGTACCGGAAAGTCAGGAGAACCGGTCTTTTCAAATTACTATTTTTACAATAACTTGATGAGCCTCAATCCACAGTTGGCAGCGCGGAATCCGATGGGCATCCCTATCCCTGAGAAATTCGGGCGCATGAGTTCTCGGAATTAAGAGATGAACGATCAGTTATTCTTGCGGCAGGAAGGAGAACGAGCCGAAAACCATTTGGGATTTAACGGAAATATCATCAGCCCTGAATTTCGACCAGCAAGCCAATTTCGCGAAGAACGCCCGCGACGCGGTGGCACTCGGAAAATTCACCGCTGAATGCCACGGCCTTGCCTTTGAAATGCGCCTCCACGGTGATGCGAGTGGCTTCGACCAGGGAGCACCGGGTGGCTTTTTGTACCTGCAGGATCACCTCGTCGATGGCATGAATGTCATCGTTGTAAAGTATGACTTGCCACGGACGCACGACCTTGGGCTTTTCGGTTGTGGTTTTCTCTTTGACGGGTACTGCTCCAATTTCCATTACAAATTCTCGAGCAGAGCCTCCATAATGATCTTGTTGGCTTTTGGAAACGCGTATTTACGCATGTCGTCAGGTTCAACCCATCTCCACTCGATGGCTTTTTTCGGACGAGGCTCCCCTTCCAGATGCTGGCATTGAAACGAATGCAGGGTGATTTTGAAATGCGTGTACGCGTGCGGAACCGTCAGAAAGGGTCCTTGCACCCGGATTTTGATATGCATATCCTCGCGAATCTCACGTTCCAAACACTCCTCGAGCGTTTCGCCGAGTTCCTGCTTGCCGCCGGGGAATTCCCAAAGACCGCCTAACAAGCCCTCCTCCGGCCGGCGGTCGATGAGGATTTTACCTTTCTTCCAAATAATGCCGATCACCACATTGTAATGCGGTTTGTCCTTGGTCGGTGCGCGCACCGGCAGCACCGACGGATCTTCCAAAGTTTGATATGCCAGGCAAAAGAAGTTAACCGGGCATTCTGAGCATTTTGGTTTCTGCGGGGTACAGACAAGCGCGCCCAATTCCATGATCGCTTGATTGAAATCACCTGCCCGTCCTTCGGGCATCAGACTGCGGGCGGCGTGCACAAACTTGGATTTGACACCCTTTTTCTTGGGCGGTTCATCGATCTTCAAGATGCGCGCCAGCACACGCAGCACGTTACCGTCGACTACCGGATAATTTTCGTTAAACGCAATGCTGGCGATAGCAGCTGCAGTGTATGGCCCGATGCCGGGAATTTTGATCAACTCATCATGGGTACGGGGAATCTCGCCATTGTACTGGTTGACGAGGATGTCAGCCGCGTTCTTGATGTTACGAGCACGTGCATAGTACCCCATGCCTTCACAAACTTTCAAAATATCATCAAGCTGGGCGTTGGCCAGCGACTGAAGATCGGGATAAACTTTCAAAAATTTCTCATAATACGGGGTCGCCTGCTCAACCTGCGTTTGCTGCAACATCACTTCGGAAACCCAAATCTTGTAAGGATCCGAGGTGCGACGCCAGGGTAGATCACGCTTGTTCTTGTGATACCACTCAAGCAATTTTTCATTGAATGCGGTCTTAAATTTATGTTCTAACTTCATGCTTGTTTTCTTAGCTAAGATTTTGTATATTGCCCCTTCAAAAAACTCAGGGAGTATCAGGATGAAGGTCTATTATTTCACGGAAAACGGTTATCAAAAACTCAAAAAGGAAATTGACGATCTGGAAAAGTTCATAAAGAACGACATTGCCAAAGAAATTGCGACGGCGCGTGAGCACGGCGACCTGCGCGAAAACGCCGAATACGACGCCGCCAAAGCCAAACAAGCCAACTATATGGCAAAATTAGGACAACTTCAAGAGCGTTTCATGAACGCGCGCATCATTCGCAAAGAAGATATGCCAATCGACACAGTGACACTCGGAAAACGCGTTTCTATTCGCGACCAGGCGTCGGGACAAAAGGAAAACTATACAATCCTTGGAGAAGGCGAAACTGACATTGATAATGGCATCATTAGCTACTCATCCCCGTTAGCCAAGGCGCTTATCAACCATAAGAAAGGCGAAGTTGTTGAAGTAAGCCTACCGCGCGGTTCCAAAAAATACGAAATCTTGAAAATCGAATTTATCGAATAGTGGCCTAAAAGCCTCGTTCCCCAGTCTTCTGCTTTTTTCGGCGACGAATTTTCTCAATGGCTCTGGTAAGCGCGTGACGAACAATGGAATTCCTTTCTCCGTTAAGCCACGTTTGGATCTCTGGAAGGATGCGTTCGCTCCCGAAAGAGCTTAATATATAAATTCCCTCCCATTTGTCAAGGAAATTTTCGCGTTTAGCTAACAAAATGAGGGCGCGGTCGGAATACTCTCGAAACGATTTCAGATAGTCTCGCCGCAGGACATAACTCTTGCGTGCAAGCAAACCGCGCACTAGCGCATCGTTGCTTCGTTCATAAATGTCCTCCAAAAACCGGATGGCCTGTGTGCTCAGTGGCCGCCGGCAGACTTCTTCGATCCAAGCTCGTTCCCACAGTTCGTTATTAGGATGTTGAACCTGCCACGGTTCGCCCCTCACCAGCTTGCGATGGTAAAGGTAATCGGAGATATCGATCACATTTAGGCTGGAATTAACTTTCCGTTTCGCTATTTGTTTCGCTTTGATTCTGACTTTTCTGGTCTTTTTCTTCTTCTTGAACATTCATGCATTCCTCAACGGTTTGAACGACCACCACGCGGTGAGAGGCCAGATGGCGTGAAGAACAATCAACCTCAATAGCAACTCCAGACCATGGCTCCCGGTCCACCAGCAAATCATATCACTTTGCGAATTCACTGACGTTTCAAAGTTCGAACGACAATTTACAATCTAAAAAAGCCATTGGCGGATCAATAACGGTGCGGTAGGCCAGAACCTCCACTCCTCGGTCAGCTGCCAGTCGCAGTGTTTCGGCATAAACGGCATCAATGTGATGAGCTGGTTGGAAACGCTGGCAATCACTGCGATGCACCAAAAACAGCATAACGCTGCGATGGCCCATGGCCACAGCTTGCATGAGGTGGCGAAGATGCTTGGTCCCGCGCACCGTGACAGCATCCGGAAACTGCGCCCAACCGTTCTCCGCCAGAGTCACGTTTTTGACTTCGAGATAGCAAAGCTGTTGGCCGTTTTGCAAAAGGAAATCGAACCGGCAGCCAGCAGCCCAAATTGCTTCCTTCCTAATTTCGCCATAATTTGCCAGCTCTGGAATCGCGTTGGTTTGCAGCGCCTCATGAATCAGCCGGTTGGCATTCATGGTGTTGACGCCCACCCAGGCCTGGCCAACTCGAATCAACTCCAATGTCAAAGGGAGTTTGCGTTTGGGATTTGTGCTCTTCGAAAGCAGCACTGGGTTACCGGCGTCGAGCAACCCTATCATGGTGCCGGGATTGGGACAATGTGCGGTGACGAGCCCTTCGCCATCCATCGCCACATCCACCAGGAACCGTTTGTAGCGTTGAATCAACTTACCCGGGAACAACGGTTCGGGCAGTCGCAATCATGACCCCAATTTTTCATCACTGGATTTACTGACCTTCCTCAGGAACTTCAGAGAATTCAGCTCACGAAATCCTTCGACGTGATAGTTGAAATAGGACAAAAGAAACTGATCCGCGCGCTGCTGCTCGAATGGCGATGCCGGCACACCCGCCAACGAGGCAATGGGGATAGTTTGCATATTTCTGAAATCGGCCATCAGCGCTTTGGATAGCACCATTCCCGCAGGACGCAAATGCGCGCAAACCTGACAATAAAAACCGCCACGCGGGATATCGAAGACCGCCTCGCCGTCGCGAGGCTGCTTGCAGTGAAGACAGGTTTGGAAATCAGGCTTCACACCCAGGCTATCAAAAATGCCAATCTGGAACGCGCGGAAGACGTTCATGGGGTGGGCGGATGCGTGATGAATGCTGCGCAACGTCTCCAGAAAAAACTTGAACAAATGCGGATTGGGGGTCATCCCGATCTCCAGGCGATCAATCAGCTCACACGCGGCCATCGACAGCGCCGATTTTTCCAAGGACTGCTTTTTCTTTGCGAACGTTTCAATGATCTCCGCCTGACTCAATAGCTGCAGGTCACGTGTTTCCTTTTCATAAAAGACAAGAGCGATGTAGTTGGCGGGCTCCAGCGTCCCCCCGAACCGGCTTTTCAATCCACGAGCGCCTTTGGCAACTACTTTGATTTTACCAAACTTGCGGGCGTAAAGGGTGAGAATCTTGCTGGTCTCCCCCAGCTTGATGCTTCTCAGGACGATGGCTTCAGTTTTTTGCAGGGACATATTAACGTAACATCTTTCATTACTCTATTGTCAAACAAACCTTAGCGCCAATGTAACCAAACCCAAATAAATAAACAATCCGATCACATCGTTGAAGGTGGTGATAAATGGTCCCGTCGCGATGGCCGGGTCCACGCCAAAACGGCCCAAAGCCAACGGAATGGAGGCACCCACCAGAGAGGCGTTCAACATCACCACCAGCATGACCCCACCCAGCAACATGCCAAACTGTGGTTCGCCAAACATCGCGATCGCCCCGAATAGCAACAGCCCACACACAGCTCCGTTGATGACGGAAACGCGAACTTCCTTGAACAGCCGCTTCATGGTTTCGTCCGGATTCAATTCACCCAGCGCCAGACCGCGCACCACGATCGTGGCCGCCTGCATTCCGGCATTCCCCCCCATGGCCATCATCAATGGAATAAAGAACGCCGCGATAAACAGCTCTTTCAGTGAAGCTTCGAATCGCGATAGCACAAATGCCGAAAGCATCTCGCCCACAAACGCCACCAGAAGCCATGGCAGCCGCACCATAGAAATGCGCAGCGCAGAAGTTTCGCGGATCTCTTCCTCCTCCGTCAGGCCCGCCATTTTTTGAATATCCTCGGAAGCCTCCTCCTGCATAACGTCCACGATGTCATCGATGGTGATGCGGCCGATGAGCTTGCCGACGCTGTCCACCACCGGCACCGACACCAGGTCGTAGCGCCGAAAAAGATTGGCCACCTGCTCTTGATCCATTTCGGCGGTCACACTCACCACATCTTCCTCCATAATATTTTTGATGATCTGGCCAGATTTGGCTACAATGAGTTTGTTCAGTGGCAGCATGCCCACCAGAATACCGTCTACATCCACCACATAAACATTGTACACCGACTCTACCTCGTCGGCTTTAGCGCGAATTTTGTTAATGGCCTCATCAACGGTGTCGGTCTCGCGCACGGCCACAAACTCCAGCGCCATAATACCGCCGGCGGTGTCTTCTTCGTGGCGCAGCAGTTCTTTGACCTCATCAGAGGACTCCGGATCGATGGAGCCGAGAACTTGCTCAGCGACCTCTTTGGGAAGCTCAGCGACAAAGTCGGTGGCATCGTCGGAAGGCATCTCGTCAACCATCTCGGAGAGGCGCTTGGGATGAAGCTCCGAAATTAAATCTTCACGGACCGCTTCGTCCATCTCCATGATGACGTCGGAGGCGGTGTCGGCATCGAGCAGACCGAAGATATATTTGCGGTTTTCTCCCGAGACGTTTTCCAGCAGGTCGGCAATGTCGGCGGGATGGTTGCCGACGAGAATGTTGAGAACCATCCGCGCGTCTTTTTCCGATGCCAGATACTCGAGGTCTTCAACGATTGTTTTTACATCGGCTTCTTCCATAATCGGGCGATCTCGTTGCTCAAATGGACAAATTCGATCGGGGTCAACTCTTCCGGTCGCTTCTCTAAATTAAAGTTTATTTGGCTTATTTGATCCGAAATATTGTCGAGTTGTTGCAGAGATTTTCTCAACATTTTGCGGCGCTGCTGAAACGTAACGTGAACTAATTTGTCCAGAATTTCGGAATTGGCAATCCCCAGATCTACGGGCTTCGAAAAATCCCAGCGCACCATCGCCGAGTCCACCTCGGGCCTGGGTTTAAAAACGTTTTTTGAAACTGAGAACAACATCTTCGGCTGTGAAAACAACTGACTGAAGACCGATAGAATACCGTAATCTTTACTACCAGGGTTTGCCACGATCCGTCGCGCCACTTCTTTTTGAATCATCAAAATCATATCGGCAACCAGCGCGCGCACCGCAAAAACTTTGAAAATCACCGGGCTCGTGATATGATACGGTATGTTTCCCAGGACGCGCAATTTAAGCGATCCGCCAGTGAATTCAAGAAGATCTGTTTTGAGAAAATCTCCTTCGATCAAAACCAGATTTTCGTGACCGCCAAACTGTGCCGCCAACCGCCGGCTGAGCTTGCGATCGATTTCAACCGCGATTAGCCGCTGCACACACGGAATCAGGTATTTTGTTAACACGCCAAAACCCGGACCGATTTCTACCATCACATCCTGTGGCTGCGGTGACAAATACTGGATGATCTTACGGGCGATGTTTTCGTCGACCAGGAAATTTTGCCCCAGGCTTTTTTTGGGGCGGAACGCGGCGTCGAGCATCACCTTTCCTGCGAACCCAGTCCGAAGAGACGGTGGGCGTTTTCAGTGGTCAGGCGGGCAACCTCGTCGAACGGCATTCCTTTGATTTCAGCCAACTTGCGCGCGATATGAACAACGTGCGCCGGTTCGTTGCGCCGGCCGCGTTTAGGCTCAGGAGATAGAAAGGGACAATCGGTTTCCAGCAGCAGACGTTCCATGGGAACGATTTTCGCCACCTCCGGCAGCCCGGATTTTTTGAAGGTGAGGTTGCCGGTAAAGGAAATGTGAAATCCCATCTCCAACACTTCTGCGGCGATTTCTTTCGTCTCCGAAAAACAGTGAAAGACGCCCTTGAGGCCAGTGACACCCTCGGCTTTCAGCACGTTTAGAATTTCCCGTCCGGCCTCACGGTTGTGAATCACGATCGGCAGGCCGAGCTCCTTGGC
>DASWHH010000419.1:0-7081 GCA_036398295.1 bacterium | reverse complement strand
GGCGCTCCAGCTTTCCTGATCCGGCGACTCGGATCCATCGGCGGTGTTTGCAGTCAGCTCCTGCTTGGACTGACACCCTGAGACCAGCAGGAGAAGAAGAAGTAACTTGAATGGATGCATTAAACCATTTCATGCTTTTTGACGTGCGGTGGCTGATATTTAAGGGCCGCGCGCACAAACTCTCGAAATAATGGATGCGGGGTAAGCACACGCGACTTCAGCTCGGGATGAAATTGCACGCCCACAAACCACGGGTGGTCGCGTAGCTCAATTGTTTCCACCAGGTTGGTTTTGGGATTGACCCCGGTGGCTATCATGCCTTTTTCCTCAAGGTCGTTAATGTAGAGGTTGTTAATCTCGTAACGGTGACGGTGCCGTTCGGCGATATCATTTTGTCCATAAGCCTTCGCAATCAAACTTCCCGGCTTGAGCTGACAATCGTAGGCGCCCAGGCGCATGGTCCCTCCCAAGTCGTGAACGTTCTTCTGCTCCTCCATAATATCAACAACCGGATGCTTGGTGTTTGGAGCAAATTCGGAGCCATTGGCATTAGTCAGACCGCAGACGTTGCGGGCGAACTCAATAATGGCGCACTGCATTCCTAAGCAGATTCCGAAGAAGGGCAGCTTCCTGTCGCGCGCGTATTTTGCCGCCGTGACTTTGCCTTCGATGCCGCGGTGTCCGAACCCTCCCGGAATCAGCAACCCCGAAACGTCCTGCAAGAATGCGCTGGCGCCATTCTTTTCAATTTCCTCGGAATCGATCCATTTCAATTCGACCTGCGCGTCGTTGGCCACGCCAGCGTGTACGAACGATTCGATAATACTCTTGTAGGAATCGATGAGATCAATATACTTGCCGCAAATAGCGATTTTGACTTTTTGCGCCGGATGCTTGACACTCTCCACAAACTCCCGCCAGCGCACCAAATCCGCTTTGGCGGTTTTCAGACCGAGTTTTTCTACGATGAGATCGCCTATCCCGCCTTCTTCAAAGATCAGCGGTACTTCGTAAATGGTTGACACGTCCCGAGCTTCTACGACGGCGTTCTTGGGCACATTGCAAAACAGGCCGATCTTCTCACGGGAGGCGTCGTCCAAATGCGATTCACAGCGGCAAAGGAGAATGTCCGGTTGGATCCCGATTTCGCGCAGACGCATAACCGAATGCTGTGTAGGTTTGGTCTTAAACTCGCCTGCGGCCTTGATATATGGCACCAGGGTGAGATGGATGTTCAAAGAATTCTCGTGACCCACCTCGAGGCACAATTGTCGGATCGCCTCAAGAAACGGCAGGCTTTCGATGTCGCCCACCGTGCCCCCCACCTCCACGATCACGCAATCGTAAATCACGTCGTCACGACCGGCCTGAAGGATGCGATTTTTGATTTCATCTGTAATGTGCGGGATCACCTGCACGGTTTTGCCCAGATAATCACCGCGGCGCTCTTTGGTGATAACGGTGTAGTAAATCTGTCCGGTGGTCGCGTTGTTTTTTTGCGTCATGTCCTCGTCGATGAACCGCTCGTAATGGCCGAGATCGAGATCGGTTTCGGCGCCGTCGTTGGTGACATAGACTTCGCCATGCTGGTAGGGACTCAGAGTTCCGGGATCAACGTTAAGGTAGGGATCAAGTTTCAGGATGGTTAATTTCAAGCCGCGGGATTTTAAGATAAGCCCGATGGAAGCCGAGGCAATTCCTTTGCCGAGAGATGAAACCACACCTCCGGTTATGAATATGTACTTTGTCTTTTCGTTAACAGCCACTTTGCCTATCGGTCAAATTTGGGGTATTTTCTTTCACCCTATAACTTTCGGCACGGTGAAGTATCCATTTTTTGTTCTCGGGGCGTTCCGCAACGCGTGCTCCTGAGTCAACCACCTCTCGACTCTATCCTCCCGATACACGTTCTGCAATTCCATGACATGGGAAGTCGCCTCAACCGAATCGGTATCCAATTCGTTGAGTTTTTCAACATAGGCGACAATGCGATCAAGCTCGACCTGGAGTTTCTCCAGGTGTTGCCGGGCAAACGAGAGTTTCGCTAGACTGGCGACTTTTTCTACATCGGCGATGGTAATTGGCATGGCAATAAGACCTGGATTCAAATTGCAACAAGGGCTAATATAAAACAATTAGCAGGCATTGTCAAGGCCAAACTCCCTGTAGTGGCATAATTTTTGTAAAGACGACAAAATTTGCTGAAAATTCAATGGGTTAAGAATGGAAAAAGCGGCTGTGCGGCCGCTTTTTGTCATATTAAAAATCTTCTAAGTGTAAGAACTGTCTGTGTCAGGCCTTCGCCAGAATACTGACCCGCTTCTTATAACGCCCGCTTCTCTCGAATCTCACTGTGCCCTCGCTTAATGCAAACAGCGTGTCATCTTTGCCGACCCCGACATTGTCGCCCGCTTGAATCCGTAGACCGCGCTGCCGCACCAAGATGCTGCCAGCGCGCACCACCTGCCCGTCGAAGCGCTTGACCCCGAGATATTGCGGTTTACTGTCACGGCCGTTCTTGGAACTGCCTACACCCTTTTTATGAGCCATTTCAATTTTCCTCCTTAGTAGAAGTGGATCCCTTGGCCTTTATGCTCTTGATGGTGATTGCCGTCAAATCCTGACGATGGCCGCGTTTCACTTCGTAACCTTTGCGCCGCTTCTTTTTGTAAACCAGGATTTTTTCCCCTCGCTCGTATCCAAGGATTTTAGCTTTCACTACCGCGCCATCAATCAAAGGCGTGCCCACCGTGACCTTGCCCTTATCGGCAACCAACAAAACCTTATCGAATTGCACCTCCTGATTGACTTCGCCGGCAATCTTGGGAACCAGTAGCTTTGCGTCCTTACTAACTTTGAACTGCTGGCCCGCTATATCAACAATGGCGTACATAATTTCCGCTCCTCAAGTGTTTACTATTTTCTATTCGCTATGATAAAAACTGATCGGTTACGTCCGTTTGGTCTTTCTTCAAAACCATCTTGAATTGGTTCGTTCGCAATGTATCGTCCTTGACAACTTCGATTTTAAGTCGATACTTCCACATCAATTTTCTTATTTTGCTAAAAAACCCGGCATCAACATAGTCAGCGACGGATGAGTGAACAACCAGCCTCAACGACCATTCACTTCGTTCGGCCTTAAAACGCTTGATCCATCTTTCAATCTTGGTCAGCGCCGTACTATTGGAGATGACTCGCCCGATCCCTTCGCAGGTCGGGCAGGGCTCGCTGAAAGCATGGAGCAGACTGGGCCGAATGCGCTCGCGAGTCATTTCAATTAGACCGAAATCGCTGATCGGTAGAATGCTGGCTTGCGCTCGATCCTTGCGAAGCTCCCGGCGAAATTCCTCGTAAAGCCGTTTTTTGTTGGCGTTCTCGGTCATATCGATAAAATCGATGACGATCAACCCGCCGAGATCGCGAAGTCGTAACTGCCGAGCGATTTCTCGGGCAGCTTCGAGATTGATTTTGAGTGTGCTCTCTTCCGGTTCTTTTCCTCTGACATACTTACCGCTGTTCACGTCGATTACAACCATGGCCT
Source organism: bacterium (assembly GCA_036398295.1). Classification (GTDB taxonomy): domain Bacteria; phylum Zhuqueibacterota; class Zhuqueibacteria; order Oceanimicrobiales; family Oceanimicrobiaceae; genus DASWHH01. The sequence continues at coordinate 3,537 of DASWHH010000419.1, read as the reverse complement.
CAGTGTGGTCGACGATAATATACCCCCCACTGGGCGTCCAAACTTTTCTGGCAAGACTTTTCTCGATTTCGCTTTCAATGCCAAAAACATCAAAGATCGGTTTCTGGCTTTTGAAGTTTTCGACGCGATGGGCGAGTGAGGGCGCCACGTCTTCGAGGTAGGCTAAGATTTCGCGATAGAGCTTTTTGGAGTCGATCACCACGCGCGTGACATCATTCGTAAACAAATCGCGAATCACACTTGAGGCCACGGCGGCGTCTTTGTAAATGAGCGACGGTGGAGAGAGCTCTTTTAGCATTTTCTCAATTTTGCCCCATTTTTTAAGCAAGTTCTCCAGGTCCGCGCGCAGCGCCGTTTCATCTTTGTATTCGGCGACGGTCCGTGCAATCAACCCGAAACCTTTGGGTTTAATCGCGCGAATGAGGCTTTTTAACCGCTTTTTCTCCTTAATGCTGCCAATTTTTTTTGAGACTCCGACAACATCGGAATTGGGTACAAGAACAATAAATCTGCCGGGAAACGACAATTCGCTGGAAATCCGCGCCCCCTTCCGGCTAATTGGTTCCTTGATGACCTGCACCAATATCTCTTGTCCCTCTCTCGGAATAGGTCGCGTCGATGTTGGCTTGTTATTCTCAAAGGTGCTGTCGATATCAATGAATGATTTGTAGTCAGCCAATGTGTCGCCAATGTCTGAAAAATGCAGGAACGCGTCCTGGTCGTGCCCGATATCAACGAACGCGGCATGCATCCCCTTAACGACATTGACTACTTTGCCAAGATAGATATCTCCAACCATTCTCTCGTTTTCTGGTTGTTCAACAAAAAGCTCTGCCAGCCTACCGTCTTCTACAATAGCAATCCTCGTCTCACCAATCGAGCAATTGATGATGATTTCCTTTCTCATATGCCGTTTTTTGTACTCCTATTTCAAAAAAATCGTTTTAAACTCGACTTCAAACAATGTTTGGTTAGATCGGGATGAGAAACGGTAGCCAAAATTGTCAAAGAACAAACAAAAAGGGATAGTTGCTATCCCTTTCACTAGAAAATGATGGGTAATTATAAACAAAAAATCAATTATTTGCAAGAGTTTTTTATTGCGTGCTGTAGGCGGTTATCGCCACGTCACAAGAGTGGGTTATCGTTTACCACCAGCCTGAATTGGCACCCCAAAAAATTAGCGGCGCGCTTGCAGTAAAGCATACGATTAAGAAAAATCTCGAAGTACTCCATGACTGAAGCGATTTTCACATCGATGGTTAGAAAGAGCGTGATGGTCTTATTTTCGGTGTCTACCTGCAAATAGGACTTGTTGACAGCGTAATTAACGCGGTCGTGAATGTCAAATTTGATCATATCCGGGTTGCGAACCCGTGAGCGGTGGACGTCCGATTTATCCGCAATAATCAGTCCTGAGCTGACGCTGCTGATAGGCTCAAAACCGTTATCATCGTGGCCGCCAATTGCTGCAACAATCGCGGTAATTTCGCGAGGGTCCATGCCCATATCTTTCAACAGCGTATGTGCCAAGACCGCGCCGGTATAGGCATGGTTGATACGATTGAACACGTTGCCAATATCGTGTAAATAGCCCGAAATAGCCGACAACTCGGCCTCCCGCTCCGGGCGGTCCAGCTTCAGCAGAATATCGCGAGCGACCTTCGCTACCAGACTGCAATGACGCCTGCCATGCTCTGTGTAGCCGATGACGGCCAAGTACTCATCCGCACGGTCAATGTATGCCTGAACCTGCGGGTCTTTTTTAACGTCCTCTAAAGAAATATGTGTTGCCATGGTTGTTTACAGGTTCCTTTTCGTTAGATCAAGAATGGATTGGTACGGCGCTCTCCTCCGATAGTGGTATGGGGGCCGTGACCAGGGTACACCTGAGTATCGTCTCCCAATGGGTAAAGTTTAGATTTTATTGATTGAATCAGCATATCGAAATCGCCCCCTGGCAGATCCGTTCGCCCGATGGATCCGGCGAACAATACGTCACCGACGAATGCCAGCTTTTGCGTGACAAAGGAAACACTACCAGGTGAATGCCCCGGCGTGAAAAGTATCTCAAAACGTTGTTTCCCAAAGTTGATGCTCTCGCCTTCATTGATGTATTGATCTACCTGCGGAATTCCAGAAGTGGATAAACCAAAAGCCGCCGCCTGCGCCGGCAGGTTGTCCAAAAGCAACTGATCGGCACGATGCATGCAGAGCGGCACGTTCAACGCGCTCTTGACGGCCTGCGCTTCTTTGACATGGTCGAGGTGGGCATGAGTGATCAAAATGTACTTTATTTTGAGGGAGTTTTTTTCGATGGCTCTGAGAATTCTCTGACCTTCATCCCCGGGATCGATAACCACGCCTTCCCGGGTCTGTTCGCAGCCAACGACGTAACAGTTTTCGGCAAACACGCCGACTTCCAATTTTTCAATTAACATAGCACTGTCAACTGTTGACCAGAAACCTGACGGCCTCCTTCATTCTTGCAACAGCAACATAAGGGATAGTATATTTACCCAGGACATCGTCACCTTTTTTGCCGCCGTGGAAATCGGAGCCGCCGGTTTCAACTAAGCCGTAGGCTTGGACCAGCGTCCGATAATTTCGTTGCTGCTCCGGATTGTGCTTGGGATGAACCACCTCGATTCCTTGTACGCCCGCTTTAATCAGGAACAGCAGGTCTTCCGGTCCCAACATTAAACCCGGGTGAGCGATGGAGCAGATGCCCCCGGCGGCGCGTACGAGGTTAACAGTGGCCTGAATATCCATCCGGTATTTGTCGATGTTGGCTGGCTTTCCGTCCCCCAAATAGCGATTGAAAGCATCTTGAAAGGAGTAAACATAACCTTCATCGAGCAGTACGCCTGCAATATGCGGACGCCCTACCGAACCCGCTCCGGACTTTTTCAGAACGGCATCGAAGGCAATCGGCATTCCCAGTCTGTTCAGCTTCTCGACGATTTTGCGGGCCCGTTTCAAGCGCTCAATGCGAATCATCTTCAGGTGATCAACCAGTTGGGAGTTTTGAGGATCAAAACAATAGGCTAGAATATGCAGATCGTAGTTAAGATAGTTGACACTCAATTCGACGCCGCTGATGACCTCTATGCCAATGCCCGAGCCATAGTCAATGGCTTCATGCAACCCACTAATTTCATCGTGATCAACGATGGCAATGGCGCGTAGCCCGTGAGTCGCAATGAGATCGATTAGTTCCTTGGGAGAGTAGTAACCATCGGAGCGATTGGTGTGTAAATGGAGATCGGCATGACCGTAATGATTTTCCATATTTCAACGCATCAATGATACCCACAACTCTAAACTTTGGGTAAAGTGACTCCAATTTGTGATTGATACTTGCCTTTTTTATCCGCGTACGATACCAGACATTCTTCATCGCTTTCGAAAAACAAAATCTGTGCTATGCCTTCACGGGAGTAGATGCGCGCCGGCAGGGGTGTGGTATTGGAAATCTCCAACGTCACATGGCCTTCCCAGCCTGGCTCCAGCGGGGTGACATTCGTGATGATGCCG
>DASWHH010000418.1:0-1580 GCA_036398295.1 bacterium | reverse complement strand
CACACCCATTCTTCATAATTCGTCCTTCATCCATCTTCCTTTACATACTCGGCCAAAGCCACCCGAACGTTCCTGCGGTCACCATGCCATAAATCAGTGCATCAAAAACGGATTTCAGAGTGGCGGTCCAATTGCGCTTGTACCAGATTGAATTTTGCAGAAGTCCCAGTCCGTACGCCGCAAACGCCACGGTGCCGGCGACCCGGAGAACCTCCAGATAATGAGCGTCTGCGCCAACCGTGCGTCCGCTGACGTAGGCCGCGAAAATGGCCACCAGCACGCTGTAGAGAAACCACTGCACCAGGCTGGAACCCATCGACGGCAGGCCGTTCGGCAGCACGGTAATAAAAGCAACCGGGCCTTTCTTGAGCTTTTCGATGTGCTCAGGATTTTTCATCGCCTCCATGCTGCCGGCATACGGAAAGACATAGTCGCCGGGCGGAATGTTGAACTTGCCAAGCGCGGCCAAAACCTCGTCTTCCGAAGGTAGCTTCAAGAAATCATTGCGGTGGTAAGGCAGCACCATGTGAATAATTGAACTAACCGCGAAAACAAAAACCGCCGACAGCAAAATTGGCAGCCACAACGACATGATTCCTACCATTCTTCCCTCCATTCTTAATATTTGGTTTAAACTAAAAAAAGGAAGGGTGTTCAGGCCGTACTCCGCACCCCGGCGGTTCGGGCCGAATACCCAATCGCGGAAATCTGACACTCAAAGTCTTGTGAAGTTTAAGCTAAGGTATCCTGCCCGCGTCTTAGTTGCAAGAAAAATGTTACAGAAAGAATATCGAGAAGCGGGTCCCGTCTTCCGCCCGAAACCGGTCCATTCAGCGCCAGGAGGCGTTGCCGCCCCGTTGTTGTGAATTCACCTGGCAGGCCCCCCCTTGCAAATGAGTCCGGGAAGTCGTTCCTTCAGCTCATATCGCGACCATCACCGGTCCAATCGTTCACAAAAACGGAGAAAGCCATGCGCAATTACACACACTTTGTGCCATCTGCCCTGCTTCTGTTTTTCTTGCTGCCGCTGGCGCTGCCGGCGCAGGAAGTGGACAGTTTAGCGCACAAACGCGGCCGCGAACGGTTCGAGGCCCTGGCTTGGCTCGAAGGCGAGTGGCAAGGCTACGGCAAATTCACGGAGCGGGTGACTTATATTCGCAAGCACTATTCCTTCGACGTCGGCGGCATCTATTTTGTGGAACGAACGCTGGATATGTTTCCGCCGGTGCAGCCGACCGTGGAGTTTGAAATGCATCAGGATTTGACGCTGTTCTATCGCACATCGCCAGAACCAACGATCCGGGCCCAGGGTTTTTACGTGGAGGGCTTCGTGATTTCGTCGTCCGTCCGGGTGGAGGATGGCGGCAGCAAGCTGACCATTGTCTCGGAAAAAATCGAGAATGCGCCGCCGGGCCTGCGCACCCGCTACACGATGACGAGAGAGGGTCCGGACAAGTTTAGTGGCCTTTTTGAAATGGCAATGCCCGAAAAAGATTTTGCCGTGATTGAGCGCCTGGAGATGAAACGAATCCGGTAGACCGGCGCAGAGATCTTTGTGTTTGTTCGTAGTTCACGCTTTA
>DASWHH010000417.1:0-6248 GCA_036398295.1 bacterium | reverse complement strand
CCCGGTGATATCCTGTCCGCAGCCAACGCCGAGGCCACCGATCATGATGCCCTTGAGGTCATTGCCGCTGCCCAATCCCAGCCCGCCGATGGCAATGCCAGTGATGTCGCCGCCGCTGCCGAGGCCAAATCCACCGATCATGATGCCCTGGAGGTCATTGCCGCAACCCAATCCCAGCCCGCCGATGGCAATACCAGTGATGTCGCCGCCGCTGCCGAGACCGAGGCCGCCAATGGCGATGCCGTTAATTTCGTCACCTGCCCCGGCGCCAATTGCACCAACGATGATACCCTGCAGCGATTTCCCCCCCATGACTCCCACCGGGGCTAACGCCAATCCATGAACCTTTTCGGCGCCGGCGATCGTCAGCCCCAGAGCCAAGCCGTTGATGATACCTCGCACCGGCTCTTTCGGCTTCCAGATAGTGAGGTTAATTCCATTTACTCGCTGGAGGTAGTAGTCGCGGAAATTGAGGCGAATACCATTGACACGCTGCGAATTTCCGATGCTCAAACCGTAACTATCGATGGTTAGGTTCAGACTGCGATGTTGTCCCCAGGCCGATTCAAAGAGTAGCGCTATCAAACAGCCTAGAATAATCTCGATTTTGAGCATCTGATTCTCTCAATAAATATAATTTCGGCGGTGGGCCCGATGGCAATATCGGGAAGACATTCTTTGAAAAATTGGGTGCCCTACAAAAAGATGAGACAGGGAAATTGTACAAAAGTTGCGACAAATAATCTTTGCCCGCTTGCTTTTAGGCGTTGCGCCAACCGCTTCTACTCGTACCTCAGCGAATCAACCGGATTGGCCAGCGCCGCTTTCACCGCCTGAAAACTTACCGACAACAGGGCTATGACCAGCGCCAGGCCGCCTGACAGCAGAAACACCCACCACGCCAGATCGGTGCGATAGGCGAAATCCTGCAACCATTCCTGCATTGCAAAATAGGCGATAGGCCAGGCAACGATGTTGGCGAACATCGTCAATTTAGCAAAATCGCGGGAAAATAAAAGCACTATTTGGCCAAGACTGGCGCCAAATGTCTTGCGGATGCCGATCTCTTTTCTGCGCTGCTCTGAGCTAAATGATGCCAGGCCTACCAATCCTAAGCACGCGACAATAGTCGCTAACACCGAAAAGGTTCTAAAGATCTTAGATAGATTTTGCTCCTTATGATAAAGCCGCTCGAAATCCGCGTCCAGAAAAAAGTAGTCAAAGGGACGATGCGGGGCCACCGCCCGCCACGTCTGCTCCAGGTCCGCCAACTCCTGGCGAAGGTTGCGACCATCGAGACGGATGGCAAAATTGTCTAAATAGTAGGATGCCGGTGAATTCAACATCACCATCGGCTCGATGGCATACCGTAAAGACTGCAGGTGAAAATCTTTGACCACACCGATCACCCGACCTTTCCGTGAAAGGCCGCCGGCAATGTGTTGCGACTCAAATTCTTTTCCGATGGCCGTTTCCCATCCCAGCTTCTTCACCGCGGCTTCGTTGACGATAAATGCCTCGGTGGCATCGCTGGTGACATCTTTAGAAAAATCCCGGCCCGCGGCCAGTTCCATACCGAAGGTGCGGATGAAATCGTGATCGACGATCAGCGTCGGCAAACTCATTTGGGCGTCAGCGCTCAAGCCTTCGGCTTTGATTGGAAAATCGTAGAATCCAGTACGCCAGGGGTAGTTCGATAGCGCCGTCACTCCCAACACACTGGCCTGCGACAGCAAGCGGTTTTTGATGGCTGCAAAATTGTTCTGCACATCCTGATCGCGAATCGGCAGAATTATCAGGCGTTCCTTTTCAAAACCAAGCCGTCGGGTCTGAACGAAATTCAGCTGGCGCTGGAGGAAGTAGGTGACACAAATGAGCGTGATGGAGATGGTGAATTGCAGGATCACCAGCAGCGCCCGTAACCTCAGTGGCGAGCGGCCAGCGGGGCCGCTCGGCCAATTGCTTTTCAAAACTGCCATGGGACGAAAATTAGACAGGAACAAGGCGGGGTAGCTGCCGGAGATCAATCCCACCAAAATCGTAAGAGCGAGCAATGCGACAAAAAGCTCCGGCTGGGCGAAATAGCTGGCCCGGAGATTTTTTCCGACCAGTTGATTGAAGGCGGGTAAGAAAAGTTCAACCAGGCCCAGCGATATGACCGTCGCCAACGCGGCGTAGCACAATGATTCGCCGAAAAACTGTTTGATTAGTTGCGATCGCTTCGCGCCCACGGTTTTTCGCAAGCCGACTTCCTTGGCGCGCTTTGCGGCACGGGCGGTGGTGAGGTTCATGAAATTGCAACAGGCGATGAGCAGTATAAAGAGTGCGATAGCAGCGAATATGTAAATGTACGCCTGGTTGCTGGTGGGCTCGATTTCATTTTCAAAGTCAGGATTGAGGTGAATGTCACGGAGCGGCTGTAGACGAAACGTACGTTCATTCTTTGCCCACTCGCCGATGTGTTTTCCCACCAAATCCGGGAATCGGCTCTCGAGAGCAGCCGGAGCATAGTTTTCCGGCAGCCGCAAATAGGTGTAAACCGGCGGCCAATACCAGTGCGGCGCCCACCCCATCATTTCTTTCACATGATCAATGGGCGCGAGAAAATCGAAATGAAAATGGGAGTTGGACGGCATATCAGCCACGACCGCACTCACGTGGAACTGGGCGCGGTTTTCGATTTTCAGGACCCGGCCAATCGGATCGGCGTCGCCAAAGTACTTGCGCGCAGCGGATTCGGTGAGGACCAGCGAATAGGGCCTTTTTAAGGCATCGACATCGCCCCGTTGGAATACCATGGTAAATAACTCGAACACGGCGGAATCGGCAAAGAAGAATCGCTCCTCTTGAAACCGTTTCCCATCCACCGATTCAATGGTAACGCTGTGCGGGAACAATCGGCTCAATTGTTCAATCTCGGGGAAATCGCTGATGAGCGCCGGCGCCAAAGGACCATAGGCGTTGGCCAGGCGGCGCACCTGTCCCTCATTTTTCTCATCGCTGACAACGCGAAAAATTCGCTGGTAATCCTGGTGAAAGCGATCATAGCTGATCTCGTCCAGAATGTAAAAGCAAATCAAAATACAACAGGCCATCCCTGCGGCCAGCCCTATGACATTGATGGCTGAGTAACCCTTGTCTTTCACCAGATTGCGGATGGCGATTTTGAGGTAGTTCTTCAACATGGTTCCTCCGTTAAGCTATCAACGATCAGCGGCCAGCTAAAGGGCTGAAAGCTGATGGCTGAACGCTAAAACGCTATCTTATTTCAACAAATATGCCAGCCCAATTTTCAAGGGCATGGGTAAAGAAAACCACACCAAAGTATCCGTTAACTTGACAGTGGGTGTTCGTTAACGGACATAGAATTAATTCAGATCAAAATTTAGCTTGATTACAGGGATTAATTTTTGTAAATTCACCGCGTTTGCTTTTTAGCGCCAAAGCGGTGCGTTTACTGAAATTACTACTTTTGACTAGCATAGTCCCGCGGGCTGTGCTTTTTTTTTGAGGAGAATGGATACGCAGACTTTGGCAAGATTAACGATTCCAACTAACTGTGAGGAGGGAATGATATGCGAGTAAGAATGTTGTTATTGTTGGTCACGGTGTTTTTTATGGCGCTGGTGATAGGCTGCGCCAAAGCGCCCCAGCAGGAAATCGACGCGGCCAAAGCAGCTCTCGACGCGGCAAAAACAGGCGAAGCAGACCGTTATGCGGCAGACGAATTTAATGCTGCCCAGGATTCTCTGGATGCCGCCATGGCGGAGATCGATCAGCAGAACGCAAAATTCGCGTTGACACGCAACTACGGTAAGGCCGCGCAGTTGCTAAAATCGGCGACCGATGCGGCCAACGCTGCCGCCGTTGCGGTGGCGGCCAACAAAGAGCAGGTCAAGACTGAAGCCACGGATCTGGTCGGGCAAGCCCAGACTGCAGTGTCGGACGCCAAGGCCCTGCTGGCCAAAGCACCAAAAGGAAAAGAGGGAAAGGCCGCGCTCGAGGCCATTCAAGCCGACCTATCAGCGGTTGAAACCTCCCTCGGCGAGGCCAGCACTGCCCTGACCAACGGCGATTTTCTGACGGCCCGCGACAAGGCCAAAGCCGCGCTCGACAAAGCCAACTCACTGAAAGACGAGCTGCAGCAGGCTATTAGCAAAAAAACGATGTTGAGCAGGTAGCGCCGTCAATCCTTTGGCAAAGATCATTCTTAAACCTCGATCAGTCCGTAGATCCATCGGTCAGGTCGAGGTTTTATGTTTATTTGTTGTCGACTAAACAAATTGGGTTGGGATCTGTTGTTGTTCCTGGTATGGTAGCTCATCCTTTTCTTTTAAAGCTCGCGGGGCTGGCCCGGTGGCAATGGCTCTTCAATGCGGCAGGATTCTTGCTTTTGGCTGTGGGCCTCGTCATGATCGTTCACTTATCGGAGCAGACTCCTTACTTGACGTTCGAGCAGGCGCGGCTGGCGCTCTCCTTCGCTCGCCAGGCTGAGGCCGGGCGTTACGTGCCCGGCGTGTTCAATCTGGCAGAAGAACAGTGGCAAATGGCCCGATCGGCGTGGCAGCGGGAAACCCGCAAGTCGGTTCTTATACGCGATTACAGGACCGCGAAAGAGTTGGCCGAGCACAGCCGAGAGATGTCGCAACGTGCGGCGTTCTCCGCTCGGGCTGTCAAAGATTCGCTGCGCTGGCGTACGGCTGCCCAATTGGCCATCGTTAAACAGAGTATCGATGAGTTCCGCACCCAGTTTACCGATCTCCCCATCGCCAACAAGGACCGCCAGCGATTTGTCTCCGGAGAGCTGCTCATGATGGAAAGCGAGTTGGCATTTCACCGTCAGGATTTTGTTGTAGCTGCAAAAAAGATCAACATCGCCGCCGCACAGGTTGGCAGCGCCAACGACAAAGTCACGTCCTTTTTGCAGTCGTATCTCACCGAACTTCCAAAGTGGCAGCAAATGGTCGATGAGACGATTGCCTGGTCCAAAGCACATAATGACCCGGTCATCATTGTTGACAAAATGGGGTACCGCTGTCAAATCTATGATGACGGCAAGCTCAAAGCCGAATATCCTATCGAGCTGGGACCGAATTGGCTGGGACACAAACGCAAGAAAGGCGACGGCGCCACTCCGGAAGGCCATTACCGCGTCATAAGAAAGAAAGACCGGGGACAGTCGATATATTATAAGGCGTTGGAGATCGACTATCCCAATGAAAACGACCGCCAGCTGTTTCTCGAGGCGCAGGCAAAAGGCGAGCTGCCAAAAGACTCCCATATCGGTGGTCTGATCGAAATTCACGGCGAAGGCGGCAAAGGCGTAAATTGGACCTCCGGGTGTGTGGCGCTCATCAACAAGAATATGGATCAGATCTTTAAGCTTGCGAAGATTGGCACCCCGGTGACCATAGTAGGCGCGCTCGATGGCCGGCTGTTTTTGGAAAAAATGTCAGCAGGCAACGGCAAGACCAGCAGCGGCGGCGAGAGGCCTAACCAAAGTAAATCGCATCCATAAACTTCACGATGAAAAATTTATCTGATAAATCCGCCGCAATTTTGCCCGAGGCATCCACAGCGGAGGTCGTTGCCGGTCCTCCGGAACTAGTGGTTGCCAACCAGTTAACGTTTAGATTCGCGCGTAAAATAGTTATCAACAGCCTGCTTCTGGGATTGATTCCGGCGGGTCTGATGTTGCTTGCCGCTCCGTCTTTACGAGAAATGGCATATGCTGTCTGGCCATATTCAAATTCCCAATCTTTTACGAACACGACCCCCGCAAAACTCAAGCGCGAAATCCGCTCTCTTGAAGGACGGGTGGCCAACCTGCAAAATCGTTTTAAAGGGTTAACACCCCGGGATGCGTATTTGATTGTTAACACGTCAACCAATCAAATTTTCCTGAAGGCGGGAGACAAAATTGTACACGAGGGTATTTGCTCCACCGGCAGCTACGTGCTCCTGAAGGCCTCTGGAGATCGGCAGTGGGTGTTTGTGACGCCGCGCGGCATGTTCAGAATTCTGGGAAAACGCGTTGCGCCGGTATGGACGAAACCGGACTGGGCGTTTGTGGAAGAAGGGTTACCCATTCCCCCACCCTATGCGCCCGAGCGCTATGAAGCCGGCGTTTTGGGCGAATACGCGTTAGAACTGGGCGATGGCTATTTAATTCACGGGACACTGTACAAACGCATGTTAGGCATGCCGGTCACTCACGGCTGCGTGCGCCTCGATGACGAGGACTTACG
>DASWHH010000416.1:0-3018 GCA_036398295.1 bacterium | reverse complement strand
CCAGCCCTTCAAATCCGCCAGCCACATCACCGTCGAAAACAGGCGGTCGTTTTTGCGAAAAAAATCCATCTGCCGTCGGGTGCGCAGCGAGCTGCGCAGCACCGGTCCGAGGATGGCCTGAGCTTTGCGTTCGTATTCGATCAACGGCTTATTTTGTGCAATGATTTCGCCCAACCATTTGCCGGCCATCATCGCCAGTCCCGTGCCGCCGCCGTTGGTGGGGAACACCATGCCCGCAGCATCGCCGACCAGCGCGACGTGCTCTAACACCAATCGTGATTTCAATCCACCCAACGGTACCGCGCCGCCGCCCTTCTCACTAATCTTGAAATCATAATCTCGCGAGATCTCTTCCAGCACCCGTTTGAGCAGGCCGCGAACGTTGGTGGGTCCGCGCACGCCCACGCCGATGTTGGCTTCACCGATCTTGTTTTTCGGAAAGAGCCAGAAATACCCGCCCGGAAATCGCCGCTCAAACCACAGCTCGATGATGTCGCTGCGGAAGTCGCCTTCTGCCAGGACGAAGGCGCACGGACAAATATCGCGATTGGCTTGAAACGCCGGGAACGACTCGGCCACCGTCGAGTACACCCCGTCCGCACCGATGAGGATGTCGGCGGTGAACGTTTCGGTTTCGGTGGTGACGGTTTTGCCGGTGAGAGATTTTACACGGGCGCCAATGCGATATTCGACGCCATTTTCCACGGCACGTTTAAATAGATGCCGATCCAGCAGAGTGCGGTTGAACATCTGGCCTTTCAAGTGTGCTAGATAGGTTTTTCCGGATGGTGATTTGAATTTGATGCCGCCGATGCTGCCGGCATAGATGTCGTTGGGAAGATCGTAGAGTTCGGCGCAGTCCGCTTGCGGGAAAATGGTGAGCAGCTCATCGTAGGTGGGGATGGCTTCGCCACACTGCATCGGGATACCAATTTCTTTCTTGGCCTCAAGCAGCAACACGCGTTTGCCGGTGACTTGCGGGTTGATGTAGATCGCCGCGGAGCAGCCCGCCGGGCCCGCGCCCACGATGACGATGTTGTAGTGATTCTCGGCCAGCTTTTTACTCGTTTTCAAATATCAACTTAGAGCGAATCCAGCCACTGTGCTTCCGACAATCCCGATTGTCGAATCATTGATGCCAATGTTCATGTTGTCTACAAAACCCTCGAATTGTTGATGGCTGCCTTTGGTTCTTTTCAGTTTGAAGCCGTTACGCCGTAGAATCCTTTCAACTTCATTTGAACTCAATGAAAGTAGTCTACGACGCATAGACTAGCTCATGATAGCGCAGATTTTCTTTTTGTCTCTCCTCTAAGCGAGATTTGAGCTTTTGTGCCTCAACCTCAAAATATTTCAGCCATTCTTCAACGGGAGCCGGCCGAGGAATGAATTCCTTTTCTTCGCCGGCCTCCAGCACTTCTTCGAGGTATAGTTCAATCGCTTCTCGAATGTTCTTTCTGGCTTCCTCTATGGTCGTTCCTTGTGAGGCTATGTCTAACTCTAAACAGAGCGCCGAATAAAGATCGTCCTCCCTTTCAATGAGTATGTGAAGATCGATGTCCTGGTTTTCCATGTCACACCTCTAAGTCGGGTTTTCAAATTAATAATGATGAATAAAGATGAATAAAATCAAATTTAAAAAACATATCATAACTTACAAGCAATACGTTTCTACATAAGCCTTGCATAGTTATGAAAATGTTAATATATTTGATTGAAATTAAACTGGCTCAATCCTCATGAAGGTCGAAATCAACGGGGCCCTCCACACCGTCGAAACGGTTACCACTATCACCGGGCTTCTGCAAAAACTGAACATCAATCCTGAGCAGGGCGTTGCGGTGGCACTCAATTATGACGTCGTCTCCAAATCCGACTTTGCAAAAACTCGGTTGAAAGCAGGCGACAAGATTGAAATCATTCACGCTACTGCAGGCGGATGACATGAACTGACTGATGACCAATGACCATTTTTTAATTGAGGTGGTTTTTAATGTCCAACAAATTCATTTTAGGAAATAAGACCTATACTTCCAGGTTAATTCTGGGCACCGGCAAGTATCCAAATTTTGAAACCATGGCCATAGCGCTCGCAGTGAGCGGCACCCAACTCGTGACCGTGGCGATCCGGCGCATCAATCTCAACGACCGATCCGGCGAGTCGCTGCTGAATTATATCGACCGCAAAAAATTTGACCTACTCCCTAACACCGCCGGCTGTTACACCGCCAAAGACGCCATCCTCACCTGCGAATTGGCCCGCGAGGCGCTGGAAACCAATCTCATGAAATTGGAAGTCATCGGCGATGAAAAGACGCTGTTCCCCGACAACGAGGCGCTGCTCGAGGCTGCTAAAGAATTGGTGAAGCGCGGGTTCACCGTTTTGCCCTACACTACCGATGACGTGGTACTTTGCAAGAAATTGCAGGACATCGGCTGCGCCGCGGTGATGCCCTTGGGTGCGCCTATCGGTTCGGGTTTGGGAATCCGCAACCCGTACAACATCCAAATCATTCTCGAACAGATGACTATCCCGGTGATCGTCGATGCCGGTGTGGGCACGGCCTCGGACGCCGCCATCGCAATGGAATTGGGTTGCGACGGCGTGCTGATGAACACCGCCATTGCCGGCGCCCAAGACCCGGTGAAAATGGCCGAGGCCATGCGTAAAGCGGTGGAGGCCGGACGGCTGGCTTTCGAGGCCGGCCGCATCGGCAAGAAATTGTACGCCACGGCCTCCAGTCCGGTGGAAGGAGTTATTGGCAGTAAGATATAGCGGATTGTAACTCATAGCGCCGTTTCAGTGGCAAACGAGACGTTTGCGTTACGAAACGAGAGGAGCACAAAACATGGCTAAAAAATCAAAGGCCGCAAAACCCGCTTCCGATCGTTCTCGAAAGGCTGAATCGAAAGCCAAGAAAGCGAAGACAGGCAAACCGAGTCCTCCCGGGACAAAATCTAAAACGAAGAACATCGCGCCAGCGGCCGCGGTCAAAGAGAGATTCTTTCCCATTGTCG
>DASWHH010000415.1:0-3482 GCA_036398295.1 bacterium | reverse complement strand
TGGATTGATGGATCAACTGATAAGATTTTCGTTTCACGTCTCACATCTCACGTTTCAGATGTCCATTACTCCAAAACTCCATTTACTCCAACAATCCAAATACAAGAAGTTCATTTAGCTGATGCTTACTTATAAACCTTTACTGGAGGAATCACATGAAAAAGCTACTAAGCATGATGACCGCCGTTCTGATCGCAGCGCTTGCGCTCGGTTGCGGGGGCGGCGGCGAAAAAACCGCCGAGCAAACCCAACCGGCGGCTGAACAGCCCGCCGCCCAGCCCATGACCTCAGGGGCCTACATGGCCATGGAGGTTGCCGGCGGGGGCACGATAAAAGGCACGATCACCTATGCCGGCGAAATTCCCGCCATGCAAAAATTGGAAATCACCAAGGACGTGAATGTGTGCGGCAAAGAGCCTCATTACAAACAAGACTTAGTGGTTGGCAGCAACAAGGGACTCGGCAACGTGGTGGTGAGTTTGACCAATATCTCGCAGGGTAAAGCTCTTGCGACGCTAGGAACTGCCTTTGAGCTGGATCAAAACGGCTGCGCTTTCAAACCGCACGTGGCCCTGGTGCCCGTCGGTGTGGAACTGACAATTTTAAACAGCGATGGAATTTTGCACAACATCCACACCTACAGCGAGAAGAACGCCGCGATTAACATCGCTCAGCCCGGCTTCAAAAAGCGCATGGGGCAAGCGTTTACACAGCCGGAAGTTATTCGCGTGGCCTGCGATGTCCACAACTGGATGGGTGGCTACATCGTGGTAGTGGATCATCCCTATTACGCCGTCACCGATGACAGCGGCAACTTTGAAATCGCTAATGTGCCGCCGGGCACCTACACTGTGCAGTACTGGCAGGAAACCCTCGGCAAACAAACCGCCGAAGTGACGGTGACGGAAGGCGCTGCCAGTGACGCCAGCTTCCAATTCCCCATGGGTAGCGCCAGCATCGAGCAGCCGGCGCAATATGCCTCGCGATAAAAACAAAAATATCCTGGCAAATTCTGTCGGGGCGGTCCACCTGGATTGCCCCGATTTTTTTGTCCTTCCAACCAGGCTCTCTTGATTATTCGTTGGCAAATTCTGATATTCCTCATATCAAAAGATTCCAACCAACATGCGAATCCGAATCTGGGTTTTGGTTTCGATTTTAGTCTTGGGCGTCTACTGGCTGGCCAGTTGGATTTTGTCGCTACCCAGGACATCGGCAGAATATCGAGATGAACTCGAAGCAGTTACCGTTGCGGACGGCGACAGACTTTTTTGGGGAATGGGCCGCTGCCATGTTTGCCATCGTATCGGGGAACGTGGTTACGCGCTGCGGGGACCGAACTTAGGTGAGAGCAAAGACGGCAAAGTCATCGGCGCTCGCGCCGGGGAACGCGCCAGACAGCTCCGACTCGGGAATGACGCTGATTACTTGATTCAAAGCTTGATTGACCCGGGGATATTTGTCGTCCCGGGTTTTAAAAACGAAATGCCCAAGATCTCCGCACCCCCGATCTCCCTTTCGCGAGCGGAAATAAAGGCGGTGGCCCTCTATTTACAAAGTCTCGGCGGAACTCCCGACATCACTAGAATAAGATTGCCCGCCAACGCTTTTGCTTCGCACGACAGGTCGCATCGTTCCGCCGTGATCAACTTTGCAGGTGATGTCGAGTCGGGTCGCTCCCTGTTTTTTGACGCCGAAAATGGTGCAGGTTGCGCCAGCTGCCATGTTGGCATCAACGCGAACGGAGAGCCGGAAGGCAGCACACCTGGTCCGGATTTGACAGCGATTGCGGCATATCGCACCCCGGAGCACATCTATTGGAAAATCATCAGGCCCGACTCCAATGTCGTCAGTGGTTACGAAGCGGTGCTCATTGAAACCAAACGCGGACGGTTGCTTGTTGGAGTCAAACAGGCGGAGGATGAACAAAAATTGGCGTTGATCACTAAGACCCGTGAACAAATCGTTCTCGACAAAAAAAATATCACCAAGGTCACAACCCAAATTGCATCACAAATGCCAGGTAACTACGCGGACCTTCTGACTGAGAACCAGCTGGCTGACCTCTTAGCTTATCTATTGACTCTGGAGGGAAAGGAAATCTTAAAAAAATAAACTTGCGATGAACCTTTGTTATCGAATACGGAATACTCCATGTCCATCGACACCACCGCTCACGATAGCGGAGGTAAAGGATTCAGGCAACCGTTTAGTTCTGCATTCACTACCAGGCCTTAATCCAAAAACAACTTCGCTGCAAACGCCACCATCGTAACGATCACCAGCCAACGGATGAAGTTGTGGCCTTTTTCCACCACCACGCGCGTGGCCAGCCATGCGCCGATTGCGCTGCCCGCCGCCAGAATGAATCCCTTCAGATAGTCCACCTGTCCATTGACAATGAAGATAAAGAGTGCAAACGGCGTGAAAATCAAAACGATCAAAACTTTGAGGGCATTGGTGCGCACGAGATCATAACCAGCGAGTGTCAGCGCAAGGATGATCAAAAATCCCACGGCCCCCTGAATGAAGCCCCCATAAATGCCCACGCCAAAAAAGGCAGCTGACAAAAATACTTTCTTGGCAAGGCTCAGCGTAAAAGTAGATTCGACAGGTTTTGGTCCCAAGCCAAAAAACATTGGGCCGAGAACCACAACCAACGTCAATGCCAGAATGCGCTTAAACAGTAACTCGTCGATATTTAAGGCCAGTTGCGCACCCACCAGGGCACCAAATATTGCAGGAATAGCGGTGATGAGCGTTACTCCCCTGGGTATGACTTTGAATTGATGAAAACGCACGGTAGCAAAAATATTTTGAATCAGAATGGCGATGCGATTGGTGCCGTTGGCGGTGGCAGCGGGCAGGCCGAGGAAAATGAGGAGCGGCAAGGTGAGCAGCGAACCGCCGCCGGCCGTGACATTGAGAAATCCGGAAACGGCGCCGACGACAGCCAGGAGCAGGTAATTACCGATCTCTGCCATCAAAGATCATTCGTCGAACTGCTGGCGATGTTCATTGGCCGCTTCCATTGTCTTGAATTTGAAGATGCCGCGTTGAATTTTGCGTGGAGGTTTCAGAGTAAAAACCAAGTCCTGAAGCTGGGACAAGAGTTCTAATGGATCTTTTGGTTGAAGCTTTTGAAGATGCTCTTCGGCTTCTTCCAGACTTCTATACTTGTATAATGGCATTATTTTTTCCCTAATTTCTCTAACTTTTCCATTAATAACATGGCATCAGCACGATCTTTAAGGCGAAGAGTTCCATTCTTCATTTTGATTAAAGTTTCAAGAGTTGCAACCCGCACCGGAATACCCTGGCTTTCAATGATTTCAAACTCAATATCATCATATCTGAACACCTCGCCAACACGATCCATGATGTCTATGTAGTAATCATGGGGCGTGCCGTAGCGAATAAGAGGATAGTCAATGAATTCATCCTGGGTGATCTCAGCTATACTTTTGTCATCGAAAACTTCC
>DASWHH010000414.1:0-5161 GCA_036398295.1 bacterium | reverse complement strand
ACGAAGCGCTGTTTTATTTGCGCGCTCGCGGCATCGGCGAAAATGTCGCCCTGGCCATGTTGCGCTATGCCTTTGCGGGCGATATTTTTGAAAACATCAAGATAGATTCGGTGCGCAAGGCTTTAGCAGAAAAGGTCTTCGAGCGCTTGAAATAACGGAGAGAAAAGTGGAAGATGTCATTGCCGCTGTAAAAGTTAAGGTGCCTGAACCGTTCGTTGCGGAGCGCAACGGATTTGATGTGACCGCCGTCCGCGAGGATTTTCCCATTCTGCGGCAGAAGGTTCACAACCACGCCCTGGTTTATCTCGACAACGCTGCCTCAAGTCAGAAACCGCGTTCCGTGATCGACGCCATTGCATCTTATTACCAAGGCTACAACGCCAACATCCATCGTGGCGTGCACTATTTGAGCGAGCTGGCTACCCAGCGCTACGAAGCTGTCCGTTTGCAAATCAGGAATTTTCTTAATGCCGAATCGCAGCGCGAGATTATTTTCACCAAAGGCACCACGGAGGCAATCAACTTGGTGGCGTCGTCTTTTGGCGGAAAATTCATCAAAGCCGGCGATGAGATTATCCTTTCGACGATGGAGCACCACTCGAATATCGTGCCCTGGCAATTACTTTGTGAGTGCACCGGTGCGAAGCTGCGGGTGATTCCCATAAACGACGACGGCGAGATTTTGCTGGATGAATATAAGAAGCTTATCAACCCGCGGACGAAGCTGGTGTCGGTCGCGCATATTTCAAATTCACTTGGGACAATCAACCCGGTCAAAGAAATTATCGAGTTTGCTCATCAGCACAATGTTCCCGTGATGATAGACGGCGCGCAGGCGGTGCCGCATCAAGCGGTGGATGTTCGTGTACTCGACTGCGATTTCTATGCCTTTTCCGGACACAAAGTGTTCGGCCCGACTGGCATCGGCGTCCTTTATGGCAAGGAGCGTTACCTGCAGGCGATGCCACCATATCAGGGCGGGGGCGATATGATCGAGTCGGTGACGTTTGAGAAAACCACCTACGCTCACTTGCCCAACAAGCTTGAAGCTGGTACACCAAATATTGCGGGCGTGATCGGGTTGGGCACGGCGCTCGAATATGTCATCAAAATAGGTTATGATGTAATTCACGAACACGAAGCGGAATTGTTGAGTTACGCAACCGACGCGCTGGAATCAATAAAAAAAGTACGCATCATTGGCACGGCAAAGGAAAAGGCCAGCGTCATCTCTTTCGTGGTGGAGGGTATTCACCCGCATGACATCGGTACGGTTTTGGATCGCGAGGGCATCGCCATTCGCACGGGACATCACTGCGCCCAACCAGTGATGCAGCGGTTTAATGTGCCGGCCACTTCGCGGGCCTCGTTCGCGCTGTATAACACCACCGCAGAGGTCGATAAATTGGTTGCCGCGCTTCACAAAGCCATCGACATATTAAGCTAATGGATGAACTACGAGAACTCTACCAAGAGGTCATTTTAGATCACAATAAGAATCCCAAGAATTTTCGGGAGTTGGAGAAAGCCACGCACAGTTCTGAGGGTTACAATCCTCTTTGCGGTGATCGGGTTCATGTTTTTTTGAAAGTTGAAGAGGGCCGAATCGCGGATGTCGGGTTCACCGGTTCGGGATGCGCGATTTCAAAAGCCTCGGCATCTGTGATGACGACGGAAATCAAAGGCAAGACCGTCGAAGAGTCGAGAGAGCTCTTTAAGAGGTTTCAAAAGGTGATTACGGGCGCCGACCCCACGGCAGACACTTCAAAATTGGGAAAACTCGCGGTGTTTGCGGGCGTTCGTGAATTCCCGGTGCGCGTGAAGTGTGCAGCGCTGGCATGGCACACACTTTTGGCGGCTTTAGAGAAGAAAAACGATCCCATTTCGACGGAATAATCGAGATTACTTGCAATCATGGAAACAAATCAACAACCTGACCTCAAAGATCAGATCGCCGGCGTTTTGCGTACGTGTTATGATCCGGAAATCCCGGTGAACATTTACGAATTGGGTCTGATCTATGACATTCATGTTGATGACCAGAAAAACGCCTACGTCAAAATGACGCTGACTTCGCCAGCGTGTCCGGTAGCCGGAACGCTGCCCGGCGAGGTGGAGGATAAAATCCGCCAACTGCCGGAGATCAAAGACGTGCGGGTG
The DNA here is from genome assembly GCA_036398295.1 of bacterium. Taxonomy (GTDB): domain Bacteria; phylum Zhuqueibacterota; class Zhuqueibacteria; order Oceanimicrobiales; family Oceanimicrobiaceae; genus DASWHH01. The sequence continues at coordinate 3,001 of DASWHH010000414.1, read as the reverse complement.
GATGTAGTTTGGGAGCCGCCGTGGAATCCGGATATGATGAGCGACGTGGCGAGATATGAACTTGGAATGATGTAATCAGATGGGTTTCGACTATGATCTGTTGTGATCTCTAGAAAGAAAACTTTCAGTGAAGGCTCTTTGTATTCAAACCGCGAGAGCCTTTTTTATTTTAGAGCTCATTGCAGAAAGCGCTTGAGTTTTCAAACTAAATTAGTTAGATTTTCGCCGCTTAACAACCGCGAGGAGGGAGGGACATGAACAACGATCTTAGACCGTACATTGCTGAGGCGGTGGCAACATTTGCCCTGTGTTTTATCGGTGCGGGCGTAATCGTCACCGATGCCTACACCGAGGGCAGCGTCGGGCTGCTGGGCATAGCCATAGCCCATGGATTGACGCTGGCGATTATGATCAACGCCACCGGACACATTTCTGGCGGGCATGTCAATCCCGCGGTCACCATCGGTTTCATGGTCACCGGCCGGATGCCGATTGCAAAAGGCATCGGTTACATTGCCGCGCAACTGTTTGGCGGAGCGCTGGCAGGATTCGCTTTGCGCGGAATTTACAGTCCTGACGCCTGGTCCGTGGTCAATTTAGGCACGCCTGGCCTCAGCGCCGGTGTGCCATTTTTGAACGGCGTTTTCGTGGAAGCCATTTTGACTTTCTTTTTAGTATTCACCGTTTTTGCAACCGCTGTCGATTCCCGTGCTCCAAAGAATGTGTATGGCTTCGCTATTGGACTCGTGCTAGTTTTTGATATCCTGATGGGCGGCCCGCTCACTGGTGCATCGATGAATCCGGCGCGAACGTTCGGTCCGGCTTTGGCTGCCGGCTACTTTGAAAACCACCTGGTTTACTGGATAGGCCCCGGCATTGGTGGCGCTATCGGGGCACTGCTTTATCATCATCTATTGCTACCCAAGTCTGAGACGAAATAGTATATTCCAACATACATTGAATATGCAAGGAGGTATGATGCCTGAGAATTTGGTTGACTATCGCGTAGAAAAAGGAATTGCAATCCTGGAATTGAATAATCCCCCGGCTAACAGCTATAATCATGAAATGATGCGCGAACTCGACGCGTACGTTTTAAACGCCCGTTTTGATGAGTCGGTGCACGTGATCGTGCTCACCGGCAAGGGCGAGAAATTTTTCTCGGGTGGCGCGGATATCAAAATGCTGCAGGAAAACTCCGCGAATTATCTCTACAATTTTGGATTGCATGGCAACGAAACGTTGCTGCGTTTGGAGAACACGCCAAAACTGGTCATCGCTGCACTGAATGGCCACGCCATGGGCGGCGGATTGGAGATTGCTATGGCCTGCGATCTGCGTGTCGCCAAAAAAGGCAACAGTAAAATCGGCTTGCCGGAAGTCAATCTCGGCGTGCTGCCCGGGATGGGTGGTACACAGAGATTGCCGCGATTGATTGGCCGGACTAGGGCAATGGAATTAATGGCATCCGGGGCAGCTATTTCTTTCGAAGAAGGCCTGCAGCTAGGTCTCATCAATCATTTGTTTGATGCAGAGGGTTATTGGGACAAAGTGATGGAGTACGCCGGCCAATTTGTGGCGCCGAAAAAGGCCAGTCTTGCAGTAGGCTTGATCAAACGATCACTTAAATCCGGGATGGAGATGTCTATGCCCGATGCCCTGGCGCTGGAGCGGGAACTTTTGCAGCGAGTATTTGACAGCGAAGACTCGCAAGAAGGCTTGAAGGCGTTTATTGAAAAAAGAGCAGCGAATTTCAAGGGAAAGTAAGCATGAAAAGGAAATTGAAAATCGCAGATGTTCAGAAAAATGGTTGAAGTTATTGCATCCCCAACGACAGCATCATCACCGATGCAAAGATTGCAGAAGTAGTCTGGTAACCCCAAATCTCAACAGAGGAGAAAATCTGAATGGCCAAGATGTTTGTCAATGGACAATGGACCGATGCCAAAAGTGGCAAAACCTATGAAGTCAAAAATCCCGCCAACGGTGACGTAATTGATACTGCACCGGCCGGTGAATCCGCCGATGCTAACGCCGCAGTTGAAGCCGCGCAGGCTGCTTTCAAGAATTGGTCGGCGATGGCGCCGGATGCCCGCGCCGAAATCCTGCACAAAGGGGTGATGAAAGTTAAGGAGCAGGTTAACGACTTGACCGCCAGTCTCACCAAAGAACAGGGCAAGCCACTGATGGAGGCCCAGGGCGAATTGAACCATTTCCTGCATGGCATGGAGTTTTATATTGGAATGGCCAGTAAAGTGCGTGGCGCACAAGTGCCGCTGCCGCCTACCATGAATCCGAATTGTTATGGCGTCATTATGAAGCAGCCAGTTGGGGTCTGCGTCGGCATTGTGCCGTGGAATTTCCCCATCACCCTAATGGGTACAAAAATCGGCCCGGCCCTGATTGCTGGAAACACTATTACCATAAAACCCGCCTCAACGACTCCCTTAACAACACTCAAAATAATTGGCATTCTCAATGAAGCCGGGCTGCCGCCTGGTGTTTTGAATTGTGTTACCGGCGCCGGGAGCAAAGTCGGGAAGGCGCTGATCAGCCACCCATCGGTGCGGCGGGTTGCCCTTACTGGTAGCAGCGAAACGGGCAAACGGGTGATGGAAATCGCCGGTCCACACTTCAAACGAATCACGCTTGAATTGGGTGGTTCAGATCCCATGATTGTTTGCCCGGACGCGGACATGGACAAAGCCGTGAACGGCGCGATGATTGGCCGTTACTGGAACGCCGGACAGGCCTGCCTGGCGGTGAAACGTCTCTACCTTTTTGAGGAAATTCACGACGCGTTTATCGAAAAGCTGGTGGAGAAAGTCCGCCGCTACGAACCCGGAGACGGTATGGTGAAGGCCGAGAAACCAAAAATTCGCATGGGGCCTTTACATACCGCGTTTCAGCGAGACGAGGTGGAAGCACAACTGCAGGACGCCACCGCCAAAGGTGCGAAGGTCCTGGTGGGCGGCAAGCGCACTGACTCGGCCAAGGGATT
>DASWHH010000413.1:0-6147 GCA_036398295.1 bacterium | reverse complement strand
CCAGCAGCCCGGGCAAAATTGAATTGCTTCCCCAATAATGCACGGAGAGAGTTTTTTGCGCGAGCAGATTGAATTGCGGCAGCAGAAGCTCCATCAATCCCACGGCGATAACCACGGCCAGCAGACTGGTGATGACGGATTCTCCGAGAAATTGATAAATGAGCTGTTTGCGGCCCGCGCCCATGACTTTCCTCACGCCAACCTCTTTGCTGCGTTTCAGCGAGCGCGCGGTGGCGAGATTCATGAAATTGACGCAGGCGATCAAAATGATCAACACGGCGACGGCGGAAAACAAATACACATTGGTGATATCGCCCTGCCCTTGACCGAACATGAGATTGGAGCGCAGGTGAATATCGGCGACCGGCTCCAGCCAGATGCGGGTGATGGCCGCCGATTCCGCCGGCATGTTGCGGTTGACCATCTCCGGCAGTTTGGCTTCGAGAGCCCGCGGGTCGCTGCCCGCCTTCAACAAAACGTAGCTGTACGAAAAATACCAATCCCAGTTCTGCGTCACCCGCGAGGCAAAGTGTTCAAGCGTGGCGTAGGAAGCCAGAAAATCGATATTGAAATGAGAGTTCTGCGGAAAGTTTTCGATGACGCCGGTAACCTGATAATCTCGCTCGTCGGGAACCGTGTGCGGGCGTCCGCTGAAATGCAGCGACTTCCCAATCGGATCGGCATCGCCAAAATATTTGGTTGCCATTTCCTGCGTGAGTATCACGGAGTTGAGCGAACTTAGCGCGGTGTTCGGATCGCCGGCGATAAATTTCAGATCAAGCATTTCAATCGCTTCGGGATCAACAAATGTAAAATTGTCGCCGCGGAAAATCTCGTTGGTTTCCGGGTTGGTTAAAGTCGGCCTGGAGATATTGAAACGCGCGAACTTCTCGACTTCCGGAAATTCCTTCGCCATCGTCACCGCCATGGGCGATGAGCTGGCGGCGTACTGCTGAATTGTGTTGTTCACTTTGTTGTCCACCGCCAGCCGATACAGCCGATCAACGTTGGGGAGAAAACGATCGTAGCTCAACTCGTCCAGCACCCACAGTGCAATAAACACAAAACAAGTCACGCCGATTGCCAAGCCGAGAATGTTGATCAGCGAATAGAGTTTGTCCTTGAAGAGATTTCGCAACGCGGCTTTTACGAAGCTTTTCAGCATGGCGGTTGCTCCTTTGTCAGGTGTTTGGTGCAAAGCGCAAAGAGCATCGCCAGCTTGCTTTTCGCTCTGCTCTCTGCGCCATGCGCTATGCGTTTTTTGCTATTCATAGCGCAGTGACTCCACCGGATTCGCCAGCGCTGCCCGGATGGCCTGAAAACTGATCGTGAGCCACGCCACCGCCAGCGCCAACGCGCCGCACACCAGAAATGCCACCGGACCGATTTCAACATGATAAGCGAAATTTTTGAGCCAGGCGTCCATCCCAAAATAGGCCAGCGGCCAGGCGATCAAATTGGCAATGAGCACGAGTTTCATGAACTCACTCGATAGCAGTGTCACAATGCTGCGAAGATTCGCGCCCAAAACTTTGCGAATGCCGATCTCTTTTGTGCGCTGCGCCGCCGTGAATGAGGACAATCCCAGCAAACCAAGGCAGGCGATGAACACCGTGATCACCGTGAACTTGATCAGCATATTGGCCATGATCTCTTCGAAATCATACTCCAGCTCTAAATCGACATCAAGAACATAGCTAATGGGCGGATGGTTGGGATCGTAGCTGCGCCACTGTTTTTCCAGGAATGTGTAGGTCTCCTGCAGCATGGCCCCCTCCACGCTCATAAAATAGCGTCCCAGGAATTTTGGCGAGTAGTGCAGGATGAGCGGCTCGATGGGTTCGTGGAGCGACTCATAATGAAAATCCTTCACCACGCCGATCACCGTGCGCGCGCGATTTCCTGCTCCGGGATCCATCCATTCGATGCGCTTGCCGATAGCATTTTCCCACCCAAACTGTCGCGCCGCCGTCTGGTTGATGATGACCACATCTGCGGTGTCGGAAGCTAACTGAGTGGAAAAATTCCGTCCGGCAACGACGTCAATCTTCAGCGTCGGCAAATAGTTTTCATCGATGGCGATATGGCTCAACATCATGCCATCGGCTTGGGTCGAACCTTCCGGAATAAATCTGCCCACCATGCTGCCATCGCCCGGCTGGGTAGTTGCCATGAACACACTGCGAATGGCCGGATTCTGCAGCAGCTCATGCTTGATCGCCATCTGCCGTGAATAGCTGTTGCTATCCGGACGCTGGAAGTAAATGATGTTATCCTTCTCAAACCCCAGGTCTTTGTTTTTCAAAAAATCGATCTGCTGATAGAAAAGAAAATTGGCGACGATCATAAAAATCGCGATCGTGAATTGCGCCACCACCAGCGTCTTGCGCAGCCGCGCGCCGCGTCCCGTCGTGGACTGGGTTCCTTTCAAAACCGTCACCGGCCGGAATCGCGAAAGATAAAAAGCCGGGTAACTTCCGGCAGCGATTCCCACTAACAAAGTGATGGCAAATAAGGAAAACAGGTAAAGGTTGTTTTCGAAATAATGAATGTAAACTTCGCGCGTGGTGAGACTGCGAAACCACGGCAGGCTCAATTCCACAAAAACAATGGCAAACACCAGCGCAATGAACGAGATCACCACCGACTCAGTCAAAAACTGTCGCACCAATTGCCAGCGAAACGCGCCCAAGACTTTGCGCATGCCTACTTCTTTCGAGCGGCCGGCCGACCGCGCCGTGGCGAGATTCATGAAGTTGATGCAGGCGATGACCAACACGAACAGAGCGATGGCGCAGAAGATGTAAATGTATTCAACCTGCAGGTTCTCCCCCCAATCCGATGCCAGCTCCTTGTCGAGGTGCATATTGGCGAACGGCTGCAACGCGGGACGGTAGCGCTGCTGAAACTCCTCCTCGATATGGGTTTTGATGAAATCCGGAAACCGGGCCTGCACGGCGGCGGCCGAAGCGCCCTGGCGCAGTAACAGATAGGTGTGTGTCCAGTGGCTGCGCCAGTCGGCCAAGGCCTCAAAATTCTGTTCTTTCAAAGTAGAAATGGAGGCGAGAAAATCGAATTTGAAGTAAGAATTGTCCGGCACGTCGCTCATCACGCCGGTGACGAGGTAATCATGTTCGGCATCGATGGTGAGAGTCTGGCCCATCGGATCTTCGCTGCCAAAATATTTCTTCGCCATCTTTGCCGACATCACCAGGGAGTAGGGATTGACGAGCGCGGTTTTGGGATTGCCATTGATGAGTGAATAAGTGAAAACATCAAATACCGCAGGGTCGGAGTAGATGATGCTCTCATTAAAGAGATGGTCCCCTCGTCGCACCACGTTGTTGAAGTAAAGATAGCGGACATAACTCTCAATTTCCGGATTGAGCTGTTGCAGCGCGGGTCCCCAGGGCGCGGGCGAAGCGGCGGTATGAAGCTCGCGGTTCTCGGCGGTGCGGATGATATCGGTCAGCCGGTAGATGCGCTCTTTGTTGACGTGGTATTGATCGAAGCTGAACTCGTACTGGGTGATGACCAGCAGAAACAAGCAGCTGCCCATGCCAATTGCCAGCCCAAGCGCGTTGATAACCGCGTACACTTTGTACTTCAACAAATTGCGGATGGCGATTTTCAAATAGTTCTTTATCATGTTTCGGTTCCTCTCTTCGTGAAAAGGCAAACGGCAGATGGCAGACGTGAGAAGTGAGAAGTGAAACGTGAGAAGACGTAGTGGCCTGCTTTTGCGTCTCACGTTTGACGTCTCACATTTCACGTCAATAAATATGCCAATGATAGTTTTGATTCGAGAGGCAAAAGCGGAGAACGAGAAAAGTATCCGCTGATATTACAGACGGTGTACGGATACGAACATTGAAGGGGAGACGGCAAAGAGCAAACGGCAGACGCGAGAAGTGAAACCTGAGATGAGGCTGGGGGCTGATAGCTGACCGCTAATAATCCACCACTTGCCGGAGATGATGCCCCAAATGCCGAACGTAGTCTTCGATCAACCACTGCAGTGTGACTGGCTCGGGTTGGTTAATTCTGCACGTGCGCTGCAAATTCTCTGGTGTAATAGTTTTGATGATGGCGAGCAAATGGCGGTTGTAGATTTCCCAAAAAGAAATCAGATGCTGGGTGTTCATTGCGCGGTGATGACTGTAGCGATTCCAGTTGACCTGGTCGTAAACGATGTGCGGCGTGTCTTCGAACTGTACTCGCAGAAATCGCTGGTGATTGTTGGCGGCGCTGTCGATGAGATGGCCGAGAATTTCCTTTTTGCTCCACTTGTCGGGCGAGGGCTTTTCAGAAAATTCTTCGTCCGAAATCTTCCTCAATAGAGCCGGAATGGTGGCACATAGAAATTGCAGTCGTTGGACGGTTTGGGATAACATGTCGGTCAGCTGGTTAGGTTCTGGATGGTTATTAACGGGATCGCTACAGAATTGTCAATACCTTTTCACTATCTCCGCGATGGGCACTTTCTCAACCAAAAGCACAGACGATTTTGTCCCATAAATCCACTCATCAAAGAACCTGTTGAGATTTCGCCCGGCAATGCGCTCACAAAGTCTCTGAAACTCTGCAAAGTCAATCGCCCGCTCATCGAACTCGATCAGCATGGTTTGAATGATGGTGGAAAAAGTCCTTTCTCCCACCAGCCGTGGAGGACATAGAGTGACCAGGCTCCCTTGGTGTATGAGTGCCGGCCAAGTTCTCGGTTGCCATACTCAGCAATCGGCGTCTCAAACACCTGCCGGTCATGATTGGCCCAGCGCACAAAGACGTCGCGACTCTTTTCCATATCCTGGTCAAATGCTTGCTCGCCCGAGAAGGCGCGAATCGCCAACGCTTCAAAGAACGACGCAAACGCCTCGTCAAACCATCGGCAGCGCTGTATCTCCTTGGCCGGCGTCGCATTCCAGGAGTGGCCGATTTCGTGATAGACCTCGCCGATTCTCGTGCTGTCTTTGAACGCAGCCGCCGTCTGCAAAAAATAGCAATCGCTGGCCTGCGAACCCCAGCCGTCCGGAATCTCAATGATCGTATAGCCCTGGAAGTTCTTGGGCCGGCCAAACGTCCCGCTGTAAAACTTAATCACGGCTGCGGATGCATCCAGGACCCTGCGGGCACCCGCACTGTCTTCCGGCAGATGATAAACCACGAGCTTGTCGGCACGGTTGCTGAGCATTGCAAATTTAGCCACCGCCAGATCGATCCGCCAGGTCGGCACCTTGCTGTGAAATCGAAAAGTCGAGCTATCGGCGGTGATATGGGAATCGAACAGTTCTCCGCCGCACGCCACTACGTAACTGTCCGGGACGGTTGCCACCGTTTCGTAGGTGAATTTGACGTCAGACGCGGCAAATACGCTATTGAACGTAAGATGAGCCAGCACCGGAAAGGCAAAGGCGTCGGGACGAAGCAGGGAGTAGGTTTCATCGATCCGATCCTTGACATACGCCATCACCTCGGGATAGCCGAAGATGGCGCCGTCGTACGTCAAGGTAATACGGGTTGAATCGTTCGGTTGCAGCGGCGTGGGGAGATGAACCACCACCTGTCTGACCTGGAGTGATGGTTCGTCCAGAAACTCAACGACGTTCTGCTCAAAAGGCAGGGGTTGGCCGTGTTGATCAATGGCTTGAGAGGCGGTCAGCAAGCGGTACAGAACAAAAGGCAGCTTCGTATGCGGTTCGCTGGTGACATTCTTAACGGACAGAGTAGCGGCCACGCGCACCCGGTGTTCTTTGAGTGCCAGTCGAATCGTCAGGCTGTAGTGCGTTACGGCCGGGAGACTTTCTTTCTCTGATAAAATACCTGGCAGCGAAAACAGAACTAGCAGTAGTGCGGGGAGAAATCTGTTCATAGAATACTCGCTGCCGGACGTGGATTGATGACAAAGTATAGCAGGTTCGCCGCCTTTTCCTCAATGCTCGGATAGAGTTCAGTTCCGTCGAAAGTTTGCTCGATGTTGCCGAGAATTCCTTTAAGCGCCCCGCGTTCCTTCTCCCGACCCAAAAGATCGCCGGCTTGGCGGCGCTGCATCAGGTTCTTCCGCAATTGATCGATAGCCTTCCCGGCTGCCTCTTCATCGATGCGGAAGTGAACCGGACGATGAGGTCCTGTTGCAGCGAGGGTTCCCGA
>DASWHH010000412.1:0-2661 GCA_036398295.1 bacterium | reverse complement strand
CTCGAAAAAGTGCAGTCAAACGGGATAAAATTTCTGGCTGAAAAAGTGGAAACCATCGAGGACTATCAACACGCGGTGGAACTGGGATTTTCGTATTTCCAGGGCTATTTTTTCAGCAAACCGGTGATCGTGCCGGGACGTGAGGTGCCGGGCTATAAACAAAATTACCTGCGTTTGCTAAAGGAACTCAGCAACCCGGATGTGAGCTTCGGTGAACTGGAGAATATTATCAAACAGGATGTAGCCATTTCGTATAAGCTTCTAAATTATATCAATTCGGCCTTTTTTAGCTTTCAGGTACGAATCCAGTCTATTAAACACACGTTGACCCTTTTAGGATTGAATGAAGCCAGAAAATGCCTGCTGGTTTTTGCCTTGAGCTACATCTCCAGCAACAAAAGCGAAGCCTTGATTGTGACCTCGCTCACCCGCGCCAATTTTTGTGAAATGCTGGCGCCCAAAGTAGACTTGCGCCGCCGAGCGTTGGATCTGTTTTTCATGGGCCTATTTTCCATGATCGACGCGCTCCTCGATCGCCCGCTGCCGGAAGTTTTGGAAAATCTAGCCATCTCCTCCGACATCAAAGAAACTCTCTTAGGCCAGACGACCCGCCTCACGCTGGTGTATGAATTGATCCTCTTCTACGAGCGGGGGGATTGGGTTCACTACTCATCCTGCATTATGGCCCTCAACCTAAACGAGGCTGAGATTCCTGACATCTTTTTAGAGGCCGTGGAAAAAACCCAGGCGTTGCTGGCTTTCCAGCGATAGTTTTGCTTCCCAAAACTGAGCTTGCAAAGTCGTCGCGACAGTTTCGCAGCGCGGCACAGCCGTAACCAAAGATAATCAGCAGAAATCCGACCCCGAAACGTCGGGACTAAACTCGAAATTCTATCCGCAAAACGCAGCTGTGCAATCGATCACGAAACCTGATTAGGTTGAGCAGACTCCAGCCAGCACGAAACCAGGTCTCTAACATCTTCCGGGAGCGGAGCAATTCGCGCCAGGCTTTTGCAAACCTCGGACACAGCTTTGAAATCGCCAAGTTCATAGTTAGCTTCCGCCAGCCAGATGCTCGCGTTCGGATCATCCGCTGCCAGGGTCGCGGCCCTTGCCAGTACGACAATCGCCTCTTGGGGACGACCGCTGTTCAACAGCAGGCGGCCGTACTCTAAATTGGCAGCATAGTGTTCCGGTTCACGCGCCAGAAAATGTTGGTATTTTTCGATCGCCAGTTGCCGGTAATATTTCTGCAAATCCGCATCCAGAATGCCGAGATGACAATATACGTCGTAAGTACGCGCCAATTCCAGCGTCGCCTGTTCATCGCGGGATGACTGCTGCAGCTCGTGCCGCAGGGAATCGATTTTGTAGACAATTTTACTTTCCATATCGCTCAACGCCGCGGCGGCCATCGTTCGCATCGGGGCGGTGGCATTTTTTACGACATCCTGCAGGAGCACCACAGCTCGTTTGTTGATCATCTTTGCCAGCCTATTGATAGCGTTTTCCTGTAGCCGGCGATCGTTGCCGCGGAATATATCCTCAAAGGCTGCTATTTCCATATGCTCGCGTTTAATGCTTTCCACATCAGGATCGGCGGCGGATAACCAGCGGTTAGCCGGCGGCAGCCAGTCCCTTTGCGGATCAAAGGGTTTTTCAGTTGTTAAAATTTGCAGGTAGCAAATGATGATCGTGCCGGCCATACCGTAAACCGGAAAGACCAGCGCAAGAGCCAACGCTACCAAGGGAAAAGTGCCGTCGATTCGGCGGTGGTGAAAGCGGACGTTTTGCACCAGCACCCAGAACAGCACCACCAGCGCCAGGTGCAGGGACCAACCCCAGAGCTTGGCGGGATGCTGCAAAACGATTATCCAGTATCCGGCCACCAGGTCACCGATTACCAAAAGCCAAAACCCAAAATGCACCAGCAAATCGCGGGTCATCCTCATAACGGCTTTCCGGTTGGCAGGGGCTCACCGTCTTTGAGGGCCGCGTTCAGCAGATAACGCAGGTCACCAAAAATTCCAGTGCCGCCGCGGATGCCGTCATTTTGCAGCCGCTCCTCGGCGCTCGCTATCAAGGTCGCGTATGCCCCCTCCGTCGACAGCAGAGTGCTCAGGCCAAAATTGAGGGTCAGCAGTTCCTCTCCATTGTGAAATGGCCGCAGCCGGTAGTTTTGAATTTCGATAGTCAAGCGGTTGGCGACGGCCTCGGCACCCGAACTGGTTTGTCCGGGCAAGATAATCGCCAACACCCCGTCGGTTTTGTAGCGCGCGATAAGGTCGATCTCCCGCAAAATATTTGCGAAAACCCATTTCAGCACCACCAGCAGGTTGCGTCGATCGGCTGCCCTCATGAATTCGAATTGCTCGATTTCGACGAGCAGCAGCGAGAGCGGTGTCATGAAGCGGCGGGCGCGGGCAATTTCGTACATCAGGCGCTTTTGAAAATAGGGATAACTGTAGGCGCCGGTGATCTCGTCGTCGATGTTTTGATCCTGGAATTTTTTGAACCGCAGCGCCTTCTCCACGACAACCGACAGCCACTGCGACAGGACCTCGAAAGTCTTCACCGTATGAATGTTGAAATGAAAGAATGGAATTTTTTCGACGTTGATGACGCCGATGATGGAATCATCCTTTAGGCGAATGGGCGCGG
>DASWHH010000411.1:0-2461 GCA_036398295.1 bacterium | reverse complement strand
CCGTTGTATTCCGCGCCGTGTATGTGCCGGAAACGACTGCCTCCTGAGTTTTGCTGAAGGCGTGGAGGTACGCCACGTCCGGGCCGATTTTCATGTAGCGGAAATTCGAATAATATTCTGCGGGATCAACTGGTCGTTTTGATGGCGAAACAACGCGGGCTGAAGTTGATATTCTGCGCCCATTCCGCCCACCACGTTGAGTCCGAAGCGCGAATATCTTTGCGGTCGGGTTAGAACGAACATAGTGGAAAGAAGTCAGGACTATGTATCGTCCTTACGGGGCTGACATTTTTGGGGATTCGACTTGGCTATAAATATCAAGTCGATGGCGGGGCTGAAAGCGTGAATCCCGACGCCTCGACGACCCTTCGAGGCAAGCCATCTCCCAATTCGATGCACAAATCAGGATCTTGCTTCGTTCCCGAAGCGTCGGGTCCTCGCAATGACACTTTTCTTCTTAGCGATAACAGTCGAACCGTACAATCATAGCCGTCAGTTCGTTACGGTGGTTTTGGTTCGATAAACCGTGCTTTTCAAAATCTGCTCCATCAAACACCACTTGGTGAACGCCGACTGCAAAAGATTTGCGCCCACAAACGCTGTGAACCAAAGCCAGTATGGACTGACAAACTGCGCCAGCAACAAACTCGCTAAAATGAAGGTGCCGGCAATGGCGCGGATTGTGTGTTCTAAACTCATTTTCAACCTCCTCGTTTCTTGGTGATAGTAGTACAGACTTTTGTTAATGTCAAGCTCTCCGGCTGATCATACGCAAAACGCAGCGAGCATAGCGCATGGCGTTTGACTCTCTGCCCTATGCCACCGTTACACCATCTTCTCCACGTCCATCTGAAACGCCCGCGGCGGGTGATTGGGGTCGCATTCCTCGCGCAGGCAGGTGATGTCGTTCATCAGCTCGTCGGCCTTTTCTTGGGGCACGACGGCGAAGAACAGAATGGAGTACATCGGTATGTTGGATTTCTCGAACACCCACCAGCCGTACTGTTTGATGGTGTCCGATGTGTGGCCAGTGATTTCCATTTCGCTGTAGATGTGAATTTTATGCTTTTCAAAAATTTTGCGAACCTGATCGCGGTACTGCGCCAGACTCATCATGACGATTAGTTTCATTTCAAGACCTCACATTGTTGATGTCTTCGAAAATTTTGGGCTGTCTAAAAAGGTGTCCAGGGGCTGTCATTCCCGCCTGTTTTTGGCGGGAATCTCCTTCGTTCTCAAACTGGATGCCCGACAAACTCGTACCCGCATGTTTTTAGCGGGTAAGCATTCGGGCATGACAAGAAAACCGGCTTTTGGGACAGCTCCTACGGAGTCTTTTAGTTCTTCCCGGCTACCTCCGGATACTTCTTCTTCTCCACCATGTAATAAATCAGTGGCACTAACCCGAGCGTGAGCATCGTCGAAGCCACGCCGCCCCAGATCAGGGCTATGGCAAGGCCTTGAAAAATCGGGTCGAACAAAATCACCACTGCGCCGATGACCACGGCTCCCGCCGTCAGCAGAATTGGCCGGGTGCGCACCGCGCCGGCTTCGATCACGGCCTGTTTCAGCGGAATGCCGTCGGCCAACCGCAGCTCGATGAAATCGATCAGCAGCACCGAGTTGCGCACCATGATACCCGCCAGCGCGATCATGCCGATCATCGACGTGGCAGTGAAAAACGCGCCGTGAAAGAAGTGACCGGGGATGATGCCCACCAGACTGAGCGGAATTGCGATCATCATGATCAGCGGCACTTTGAACGATTGGAACCAGCCGATGATCAACAAATAGATGATGAGCAGCACCACGGCGAATGCCGCGCCCAAATCGCGGAAGACTTCGTAAGTGATCTGCCACTCGCCATCCCATTTCACGCTAATGTCTTCTTCCAAAAACGGGGTGCTGGTGTAGAGTGGTTCGAGTTGTGCGCCATCAGCAACCTCGATCTGGGCGATTTTTTTGTCCATATCCAACAGCGCATAAATCGGGCTTTCGATTTTTCCCGCCACGTCACCCGTGACATACACCACGCGCTTGAGATTTTTACGATAGATGCTCTTGTCTTCGAAGCGTTTGCTGACGGTGACGAGATCCGAAATCGGAATCATTTGTCCGTTTTGGCTGTGCACCGAAACGTTGGCGAGGTTCTCGATGGACGAGCGGTTTTCCCGCGCCAGCCGCAATTCGATGCCCACCGGTTCGATCTCGTGTTCGTCGTGCAACAGCCCCACGTCCGTCCCGTTAAGGGCGATGCGCAGGGTGTGCGCCACCTGCTGGGTGTTCACGCCGGTGAGCGCCGCCTTCTCTTTGTCCACGATCATCGAATACACAACTTGATCGTCCTCCACCAGCCAGTCGACATCCTCTACGCCGGGAGTCTGTTCAAAGACCTCGCGGATTTTGCGGGCGGTCTCGATCTGTTGCTCATACTCCGGACCGTAAACTTCCGCCACCAGCG
>DASWHH010000410.1:0-4944 GCA_036398295.1 bacterium | reverse complement strand
GACAACGGGGATACTGGCGACAAACGCTCCTACGGCGATGTCGGCATCAATATTACTGACGGCATATCGCCGCCATTCACACTGAGCTACCAGGGCTATTTTCTGGGTAAGGAACATACCAGCAAGATGGGCGCACAGATTGCGTTATATGAACAGAACCCGCTGCAACTGGAATTTGCGCCTCAAGATTTTGCCTCGACGCCTGTCGAGTTGGTGGCGTTCAATGCCACAGTTGATGGCCAGGATGCCCACCTCGACTGGATTACCGCCACCGAAACCAACAACTTTGGATTTGATATCGAGCGCCGATCCTTAAATCGTGAGTGGACTAAATTAGGCTTTATCCCTGGCAACGGCACCACGACCAGGCCCTCTCGATATGAATTTGTTGATCGCAGTCTACAATCGGGCACATACGACTATCGCTTGAAACAAATCGACACCGATGGCGCGTTCGAGTACTCCGAGATGGTCACGGCTACCATTGGCCAGCCCACGACCTTTGCGCTGGCGCAGAATTTCCCTAACCCATTTAATCCGAGCACCGAGATTCAATACCAGTTGGCGGCCGCAGAAAATTCGTCTCAGCAGCGAACCCTCTTGAAGATTTACAATATTCTTGGCCAGGAAGTGCGAACCTTAGTGAACGAAGAGCAGCCGGCGGGCTTTTACAGCTTTACTTGGGACGGTCGCGGTGACGATGGTCAACGCTTGTCCTCGGGAATTTATGTTTATCGTCTGCAATCCGGGAAATTCGTGGCGACTCGAAAGATGCTGCTGGTGCAGTAATTCAAAAACATTGGAATGTCGAATATCGAACGTGGAAGGATGAATATCGAATGCATGTCGAACTTCAACATTCGAAATTCCTTGTTCGATATTCTTTATTTGCAAAAAATGGGTTCTGATTAAACGAGCCGCGGTGATTACCTGCGGCTTTTTCTTTTGTCATGGCGCGCTATTCACCTAAAATTCCCGATTGGCCGGAAGACGAGCGGCCGCGTGAGCGGCTGATCAAATTCGGCGCCGACAAACTTTCCGACGCTGAAATTCTCGCCATTTTGCTGCGGGTGGGAAATCAGGACACCACAGCTATCGATCTCGCACGCAAACTGTTGCAGGAGTTTGGTGGCTTTCATGGTATCGACGCCCGGTCGGTTGCAGAACTGTGCGAGATGAAGGGCATCGGCGAAGCCAAGGCGGCGCAGATCAAAGCGGCGCTGGAATTAGGGAAACGTTTTTTCCTTCACAGCGTTCGCGTAAAAGACAAAGTGGAAGGAAGCGAAGATGTCAACAAAATCGTCAGTCCGCACTTGAGAAACCTGGGTAAAGAAGTCTTCAAAGTGTTGTTGCTCACCAGCCGTAACACGCTGATTGCGGAAAAGACTCTCTTCGAAGGTAGTCTGACAGAGAGTATTGTGAGCCCGCGCGAAATCATAAAGGAAGCCATCAATCATTCCGCGGCGTCGGTGGTGTTTGTGCACAATCATCCCTCAGGCAACCCGGAACCCAGCGAAGAGGACAAACGGGTGACGCGGTTGCTCAAATCTGCCTGCCAGGTGGTAGGTGTAAATGTGTTGGATCATGTGATCATCGGGGGCACGAATTATTTCAGTTTTGCGGATTCGGGTTTGTTGTAAGAATGGAACTCTCAAGCAAAATAAAAATTCTACCGGAAGACTTGACGAACAAGATCGCTGCCGGCGAGGTGGTGGATCGTCCGGCCTCGGTGGTGAAAGAACTTGTCGAGAACGCCATCGATGCCGGTGCCACCGAGATTACCACGATCATCAAGGATGGGGGAAAGGCTCTCATTCAAGTGGTGGACAATGGCAGCGGCATGCATCAGTCGGATCTAATGTTAGCGTTTCAACGTCACGCCACCAGCAAGATTTTCACCTATGAAGATCTCGTGGACATTCACACCCTGGGTTTTCGCGGTGAAGCGCTGGCGAGCATCGCGTCGGTGGCGCACGTGGAAGGCAAGTCGGTATTGCCCGGAGAATCGTCGGGACATCTTTTGCGCATTGAAGGCGGCGTCATGCATGGCATGGAAGCCACCGCCGGCCAGCCAGGTACGTCGATTGCAGTGAAGCATCTTTTTTACAACACGCCGGCGCGACGAAAATTCTTGCGGGCCAATAGTACCGAGTACCGGCAAATTCTGACGGTGCTGAATCGGTTTTTTCTGGCCTTTCCGGACATTCAATTTACATTGGTGAACGAGGGTGAATTGGTGTTGGAGTTGAAGCCGCAGGCCCATGATGAGCGGGTGGCGGCAGTACTCGGGCAGCGGGTGCAGAAGAATTTGATCCCGATCGCGAACGAGGGGCCGATACAGATCTCAGGCTTCACGGGCAACCAGGACACCATGCGTAGCTCGCGCGGCGACCAGTATTTGTTTTTCAATCGCCGCTATTTTTCTAACAAAAGTCTCAACTACGCGGCTGTTTCTGCTTATGGCGATATTTTACCGCGCGGCTATTTTCCAGTCTACATAATTTTTCTCAGTATGCCACCCGAGCAGGCCGATGTCAATGTTCACCCCACCAAAATGGAAATCAAATTTGCGAATGAAGCGTTGGTATTCAGCACCGTGCGAGGCGCCATCAAGCGGGCCTTGACCACGAACGCCGTAGTTCCGGAGTTGTCGTCCGATAAGAAAATGCCAGGTCTGGTGATGCCTGCCGCCACTGGCTCTGACCCGCGACAAAACCGATTCGATTTTAGGAGTGGGCGGCCACCGTTAACGACTACAGAACCCGTTAATATTACCGGTCAGGCCGGCCCGCCACCCAACCACGAAGACGCTCCGGCAGAATTCCGCAATGCCTCAGCGCCGCGCAGCAAGGAAATTTATGAGCGCATTAATGTCTGGCAAATTCATAACAAATATATTGTATCGCAGATTAAAAGTGGACTGATCATCATCGATCAGCACGTGGCGCACGAGCGCATTCTTTATGAGCAGGCGCTGGATAACTTTGAGCGCCGCAAGCCCGCATCGCAGCAACTGCTCTTCCCACAGGTAGTGGAATTGTCTGCGGAGGACTATTCTTTGTTGCTCGACATCGTGCCATTTTTGGAGCGCATCGGCTTCATTGTCAACGCCTTTGGCAAAAACACGGTAGTGGTGGAGGGCGTGCCGTCCGGACTGCGTATTCGCGATGACGAAAGAATTCTACTCGATATCCTCGACCAATTCAAGCGTGAAAAAAAAGAGAGCATCGACATCCGCGACAATGTTGCCAAGTCTTTTGCCTGCCACTCGGCCATTAAGGCCGGAGAGCCGCTTTCCCTGGAGTCCATGAATTCTCTCATTGACCAGCTCTTTGTCACGCGCGAGCCTTATTTTTGTCCGCATGGTCGTCCGGTGATCATCACTCTTTCCCTGGATGAATTGGATCGCCGCTTCCGCCGTCACTAAAGCGGAGAAATTGAGTGGAACATTTTTTATCTGGATAAAGTATTTTAAGCTGATTCTCTTACCTGAACTAAATCGCCCTTATCGCGGAGGTAGAAGCGTGGGAAATTTTCTCAAGAATGGAGCCATTTTAGCCGGGGTATTGTTACTGTCAACCATGATATATTTTGCCGTTTCAGATAACCAACGAATAAAGAAAGACGTCTTTAACCGCTCTCTCCAACTTTTGGGCCAGCAGCTTGTCAGCCTATTGCCCGATGGTCAGGAGAGGGGCATCGTGACTGCGAAGTGGGAGAGACTGGTCGACGGCGTCAACAAAGGGGAGATACCTCCGGAACAGGTTGAACGGGTCGCGGTGGGAATTCTGAACGCTAGCAACCTCGAAAAGCAGCTTTCGGTTGACGATGCGGAAATCCTGATTAATTTGGCATTTGAGAGCTCTGAACCGGCAAGCTTCGAGACCTTCGAACCGATGCAGCAGTTGCCGGCTATACCCAAAGTAGAAAAACAGAAGTTGACAAAGGACGATTTGCATAAGAGATTGCAGTCGCTGGGTAAGACGTTGGAGGCGGCTTGCGCCTTCAACACCAAAATCAAAACCAGTTGTGAAAAGGATCCGGTCAAGCGCAGGGTATTTGTTCAGAACTTGCGCTACGATGTGGAGAATGGCATTCGTTTGAATGTAGATATGAGTCTGAAACACGATCTGAATTCGGCAAGCTTTCAAACCTGGAAGCAGGAGCTGTCGAAGTTAGAAAAGGAGCGGATGGTCGAATGGCGACAGGACTTTGCCCTCGAGATTCTACATCAGCACGAGTTGATCAGAAGCAGGCTTGATTCATTGCGCGCTGCGTTGCACGCAGAGCACGCTCAATTGATGTCCGGCACGATTGAACTGGATGCCCGGAAATTAGCCGAGCTGCAGAAATTGGAAAAACTGCAAACGTGGCAGGTTGTTGGGCCCGTGTTCGTAAAAAACGTCTCCCTTGAGAGTCTAAAGGAAGTGGAGGGGGTATTAGAGACAATTCCCAAGCTGCCGGAAGAAAAAAAATAGTACCGATGGTGATTGAGTCGCGAAACCAAAAAATCACTTGCATACTTTTCTAAATTTTGATATATTCGCATTATCTTAGTGATGGTGCGGGAGTGGCTCAGTTGGTAGAGCATCACCTTGCCAAGGTGAGGGTCGCGGGTTCGAACCCCGTCTCCCGCTCAAATCAGATCAGAGCTGAATAAGCGCTGATCTTTTTTTGTGCCAGGCGGCGTAGCCAAGTGGCCAAGGCGGAGGTCTGCAAAACCTCTATTCATCGGTTCGAGTCCGATCGCCGCCTCTCTAGAAATCCGGTCGGAAAATCCAAAAAGATTAGCATGTCATTCCTGCGTATGCAGGAATCTCCCGGGGTCCCGCACAGAAGCAGGGGATTCCGGCACAAGGCCGGAATGACAGGCCATTTTCCGACCAGCCTTCTAGCCTATTAGATCAATCTAATCCGTTTGCGCAGTTAAATGCGCTGGGGTGG
>DASWHH010000409.1:0-1855 GCA_036398295.1 bacterium | reverse complement strand
TGTGCCCCGTTTTCCGCGGCAACCGTTTTGAGCACCTCGTTCATCTCGCTGTACGCCGCGATATACTCCGGTGAAGACACGCGCGGTTCGCGCTCAAAAAGTGGCGAATAGGCAAAAGTGGCCAATACCACCCGTATGTTGCGGGCGCGCGCGGTGACCACAATATTCTCAACATTGCGCCTGAAATATACCGGTCGATTGACTTCCAGCATCTCTTGAGCGCTGGCCTCTTCGAAAACACCGCGCGGGTAGGTTTGCAGTATTTTCTGTCTTTGGAAATTATCGCCGTAGTAAGTGCTGGCATGGCGATCGATGGTTTTGGTGATATCGGCGTGCGGTTGCATCAAGCCGGTGCGCACGAGTAAAAATCGAATCAAGCTGCTATATTCAAGAATGCTGGGCATAAAAATACTGGAAACCGCCGGGATACTGCAGCCGGAGTTGTCGCCCCGGTAGGCCTGCGCCGGCCAGACCAGTCGGGTATGGATATCGTTAATGGCTTCATAAAAAATGACCATGTCCGGCGCCAAATCCAGGAGCCGTAATTGAAAATTGATCAGACATTCCAGGCTTGTCCAACCCGGCACCCCGGCATTGATGACGTCCACGTTTGCAAAGCCACGTTGCAGGATTTCCTGTTCGAGGAGCTCCGGGTAGGAGTGCCTGTAATCTTCTACTCCGGAGGTGTAGGTGGTCGAGCCACCCAGGCAAACGATGCGAAACTGATCAGCCGGTTTGGGGATCACGATTTCCTCCCCGCGAAATCCCAACGAATTGTGTTTGTTTCTGCCTTGCTGGTAATCAGGTGTGAGATAATAGCCGAGGTAACGGTGGAATGACTTCTTGTAGTATGGCTGGCCGCCTTTCTTGATGCGGCCCTCCAGTTGCTTTAGTGATGCATAGCGCAGAAAAGACTCCTGGGAGGCGAAATTATGAAGGTAAATCCGGGCGCAGACTTCCAAGATAGTGAAACACAAGATAACTGATGACAGCAAAACGAAAAGGTTTACCACCCGTTCCCTGTTCTTCGTCGTACCTGGAGTTTTCTCGTAGCGCATGGCCATAAGCTCAAAACGATTCTTGCAATTAAAATACCATTAGCCGGGAAGCTTATGCGCTGGTATAGTGATGAGAAATTCCGTGCCCTTGCCGATCTCGCTTTCCACTTGAATGCTGCCTTGATGGCGCTGGATAATGTTGTAAGCATTGTGCAACCCCATGCCGAGACCGACGCGCGAACTCTTGTTAGTAAAATTAAGCTGAAACAACGAGTTGCGAATTTCCGGAGGAATGCCCCGGCCGGTATCCGCAATCCTAATGAACACCTCACCGTTATTCGCGCCGGTTTTGATGGTTATGCGTCCTTCGCTTTCAATCGCCTGGGCGGCATTCCGCAACAGGGTCATAAAAACCTGATTAAGCTGATTGGGATAGCAGTAGATGGGAGCGACGGCACCATAATCTTTTTTGATGTCTATTCCGCCTTTGAGTTCGTGTTGAATGAGCGTCAATGTACTTTCGAGACCCTCGTGTATGTCCGCCATTTTGAAATCGGCCTCATCCAATCGTGCAAAATTTTTGAGGCTGTTAACTATGCTGGCGATGCGATCCGCCGCTATCAAAAGTGTTCTGGAGTTAAGCTCAAGGATTTCTACCGTTCTCCGGAACCCCTTGCCGCCCGCCAGCTCATCGATGTTGGCGCTTTCTTCAACAGGCTGGTACATCTTGCTGATGCTGCGCAGCAAAATATCAGCAGAGCTTTTGATGACGCCAATCGGGCTATTTATTTCGTGCGCAATGCCGGCCGTGAGCTGGCCGAGGAGAGCCATCCGCTCCGACTGTACCAGGTGCGCCT
>DASWHH010000408.1:0-3640 GCA_036398295.1 bacterium | reverse complement strand
GCTTGGGTTTTAGTCTCGGCAGTCTGCTAAAGGGCGCCGGGGAAATCCAAAAAACCGCGGAAGAGATCACCTTTTACAGGCCGAAGCTCACCCTTTCTTACCACGCCAACAAGGAATCCAGGCCGGATGTCAATCTATCCCTCGACTTGACGGTTGAGCAGGAGGAACATTATCGGTCTCTCATCAAAGAATATAACTTCATAAAAAAGATCACCATTTCCGATGGCGAGATCCTCATCCGCGAAGCAGGTTCAGGCCAGTCAACCCGGGTGGCTAAACAGATCAACGGCTGGGCATACACCGATGACAACGCCCGCGCCTGGCTGCGCGTCGCTGGCCACCTTTTCGAATCCAAAGAATATAACATGGTCATTTACGGCCAGTTTAATTTGGATCGCGGTCGACTCGATTTTGTCAATGTCGATCTGCACGATTACAAATTAAGCGATGAAATTCCCTTTCTCATTCCCCACTACATCGAGGTGTTGGACGGAACTGTCAATGGTCACTTAAAGATCACCGAACGGCATAAGCCCACTCGCGGATTTAACATTGACGGCGACTTGAGCCTGACCAACGGTCAACTGAAACTTGACAATGAAAATCTCTATTTTGACGACATCAATTTGGCCGCCGAGATCAAAGACTGGAATCTCTACATCAAAAACGCCTCCCAGACCATCAACGGCTCGCCAACCCGCTTGCAGGGAAGGCTGAAGAACTTGCTCGCCCCTGAACTGGATTTGCGACTGACCTCGGGAGAATTCGACGTAGACCAATTTTTGCGTAAGTTCCTTCCCGAAAAGAACATTCCCATAAGGGGACACGGCCGAATCGCTTTGAGCTTCAGCGATTCATTCTCGGCGCCACAAATTACCGGGATTGTCGAAGCCGATAGCCTCTGGCTAAACAACTACAAGCTGGTGGATTTTGAAACGAATCTCAAGCTCAAAAATCTCGCCCTGGCTTTCGAAGATATTACGGTGGGTCTGAAAAATGCAGAGATTTCCGGCAACGGCGCCATCGACTTTTTGTCGCCCGACAAATTGATGGACTTCAAGCTGGTGCTAATGGGTGATTTCACCAGTGAACTACAAAACCTTGGCATACCATCGGCGGATCATTGCGTGGGGCAGTCACGTATTCAGATCTTTGGACCGCTCACCAACCCGGTCAGTCGCGGTGAATTCAAACTCTTTTTTACAGAAGAATCCACCCTTTCGCTTGCGGTGAACGGTTCGTTTACCTATAGCTCACGGCAACTCACTCTGAATGCGGCGTCCAACGACAACCAGTTCCATTTCAACATCTCAGCTGAAAATCTCTTTAAGGCGCCCAAATACAGCATTGACGCGCGCAATCTCGAAAACTTGTTTGTCTTTGTCGACCAACCGGAGTTGGCCTTCATCCGCGATCATTATCATTTGAATTTGTCTGCCGAGGGAAGTCGTAACAAACCATACGTGGTCGTAACTGGCTACCGCAAGGACAACTACGAAAAGCTTTTCGAGATCACCACCGATACTACTTCTGGCCGTAGCCGTAGCAAAATCATCGGCGATATCGTGCTTTTCCCTAATTCTGATAATAGCATCCCGGGCGATTTTGAAATCGACCTTAGCGATCAAGGCATAAAAGTAAGTCGCGTCTATTTGGGTGATCGTCAAAGCGGCTCCATCGAGATGTCGCAGCAACACGTTGGCGCCATCGATGGCGCGTTGCTCATCACCGGCTTCAAGTTCTCCCGCCTCAATGCCCTGCTGGGTGAAGTACTGCCGGAAATCGAAGGTGAGCTGTTTGGAAAGATCGACATAACTGAGTCCGGCGGAAAATCTCACTACCTGGGCGAGCTATGGCTCTTTAATGGTTTTATCAAAGATTCAGGGCCTTACAAGGCACAGACCAGCTTCAGCGCCTCCTCTTCGCAGTTTGTTTGCCGGCAATTTGGGCTGGAGAAAACTGGCGGCGTCAGCGTTCTAGCCACAGGTGAATACAATTTTTCAACCAAAGAAGTGGCCGCAACCGTCGCCGCGCATGAGGTCAGCGTTGGCGAGCTTATCTACCTCATCACCGGAGATGATGAGATAGTGGATGGCCAGGCGCTGGTGCAGGTTACCCTGAAGGGCCGCGCTCCCAACGTGCCCCTGTACGGCAGGGTCGACATTCGCAATACCAAAATCCTGATGTTCGATTTTGAAGAAGGCTTGCTGGATTTTGGGGATGAGGCCGAAGGCAACGGCTCCTATCTCTCCAAAGATGCCTTGCGCATCGGAAATGCCATGCTCAGCAAATCCGACAAATTTACCCTGGCGGGTCCGGTTATTCTTCCGTTCAATAGCAATGTCGCACTGGATCTTCGCATGTCCGGAAATGGCGACTTCCTGTCCATGCTCTCGGACATCGATCCCTACTTTGAAAAGACCAGCAGCGAAGGCCACCTGAACCTGTATATGTCTGGTGAATACACTCGGCCGACGTTTACCAACAGTCAGTTCACCTGCCGCAGCGGGGTGATGCAGCTCGCCTCCGTGGCTTCCAAAATTGAGAACATCGAAAGCGATTTACGGGTGCTGCCCGATGACTACTTTCTCGATATCATGAAGTTACAGGGGACGATTCGTAACGCCCCCTTCTCGATTTCGAACACTAATCTGCTCACGGGACTCAACCATGGCATTTACGAGCCGCTGCGGGTTGCCGGGGATGACCTGAATCTCGGCGCTATTATTTTGAAAACCGGGTCGCACGGCGTGCCTGTCAATATTCCTGCCTTGATGGAAAGCGGAGATATCGGCTGGTACGAGCTCGCTGGAAAGGACTCGCTGGAAGATTTTTTTGTGGCCGGTCCATGGGCGCATCCGATGGTGCGGGGCGAGGTGCGCATTCGCAACGCCAATCTCATGTTCCCATTCGCTGAATCTGCCGGCGACGGCGACGAATACACACTGGTGCAGAAAATTCTCGACAACCTTAATTGGGATGTGAGAGCGCTGCCCAAAAAAGACACTCGCTACGTTCGGCAATTTGCCACAACCATTTACGTGAATATGGAAGTTGATCCCGAGAACAGTGTGCTCAACTTCAACGGCATGCTGAGCGACTCCACCTTTCGCATCGGCGGCCAGGTGGAATCGACGCGTGGCGAGTTTGAATATGTCGACCTCACCTTCCGGGTCGACAAATTTGGCGCCGAGTTCGATCCCAGCTCCCTTTACCCGGTGGTTTATGGCAAAGCCTGGACAGTGGTGCGCGACACAGCCAACGTGCCCAGCGACGTCTATCTCGAGCTCTATACTGTGGACGACGTCACCAGCCGCGAGGTGACTAAAGCGCGCTGGGACAGGTTGAACATCAAGCTGTCTTCGGAATTTCCAGCATATGCGCAAAGTCAAAAAGACATTATGGCGATTCTCGGCTATTCCTCCGATACGGTTGAGAAGCAGGCTACTAAAGCCGTCGGTTACAGCACGGATAAGTTCATCTTCCGGCCCATCATGCGTCCCATCGAGCGGCAGTTGGAGCGCCGCCTGGGTCTGGATGTGGTGCGCTTCAGCTATGCCCTCACCCGCAATTTTCTTGACGCCAATTTGAACGACGAGGAATTGACCGCTTCCCTCGCCTTGTTGAGGAGCAGCCGCGT
>DASWHH010000407.1:0-8449 GCA_036398295.1 bacterium | reverse complement strand
CGAGGACCCAAAGGGTCTCGGCCGTTTTGAAGTGCTAAACATGTTGACCAACCGCGATGTCCTCGAAGAACATAAAGGCCGGATGACGACATTGCAATCGGCTCGGCTGCTTTTTGCCGATGATAAGCTGATGGCTAATGGTGAACAAGTGATTGCGGAATGCGGGGGCAAAACTGAATTTATGAAATTGCGGCAGCACAATCCCACGCCCTCAGCGTGGTGGTGGTTTCTCGAGCAGATTCCTGTTGAACAACTCTCGTAGCCACCGTATCGCGTTTAAAAAATCGGTTAAGATTGTCATTGCAGCTTCAATTACTTGATTTTTACAAGTTGAAAGTTTGAAACACGCCGCCTCCTCACTGTTTCTCACCAGCAGGTACGGCCCCGCCAGCGCCGGATTGTTCCAGGTCCTACCCTCGATCGCCGGGACGGATGCGATTTCCTTAAAAGCATCCGGCGTTGCTTCCACCAGGGCGACGTTGCCTTTTTCGGTTATCACCAGTAACAGGTCATTCACGAGCAGCATCTGCCCGTGACCGTATCGCCCGCCTTTCCAGCGCCGCTGGCCGGTTGCCAGATCTAAGCACGCCAGGATACCATCATCCAACCCATAAATAAAACCATCCCTGTGTGCGACATTGTTGAATTTGGACTTCATCCGGTTGTTCTCCCAGATGAGTCATCAAAATTCGCCGGCAGTGATTCTGCTTTTCGCTTTCGATACCAGTCAATTATTTTGTTGCGTGCGACCGTAAAGAGCCAGGGTGTGAGCTTTTCAATCGGCTCGGCAATGTTGTAACCTGTCAGCAACTGGTAAAATACATCTTGCAGGATGTCCTCCGCGTCCGCTTCCATCCGTACCCTGCGGCGAATGAAGTCCAACACGCGCTTCCGCTCCAAACGGAACGTCTGCGCAATTCTGGTTTCGCGAGAAGTAGAATTTTTCTGTTCATGCATTGTAAGAACATTCTTCTTCTATAAAGACGAATCACTTCTAAAAATATTGTATGATTGTGTGAAGGAGATGTTAATCGCTCAACGCACCGAGCACCGGTGATGCAGTTGGAATGCTCTGTGTCAAGCCTTCGAAGCCAGTTTATGGAAAGAATATTACGTAGTAAAGAAGATTTTTATCCTGCGCCGATCTTAATCCTCCGACAACCCAAAATACTTAATCTTCTTATGAAGATTAGTGCGATCGATATCCAGCTCCTTCGCCGCCTGACTGATATTCCACTTCGTCCGTTTTAGAACCGAGAGAATGTACTCCCGCTCCAGACTGTCCTTCATTTCCTTCAACGTCATCCCCGCTTCGATTTTGAGCGCCGTTGACGCGGTCGGACTTTGAATGTTGGCGGGCAAATCAGCGACATCGATCATGTCGGCGGTGGTCATGATCGTCAGGCGCTCCGCCACGTTGCGCAACTCGCGGATGTTGCCCGGCCAGTCGTAGGCTCGCAGGGTTTCCATAGCCGCGGGAGTCAGTTGTTTTTTGCGATAGCCATTTTCCCTGATGTAGCTTTCGATGAAATGTTCGATGAGCAATGGAATGTCCTCTTTCCGTCTTCGCAGCGGCGGTGAAAGAAGGGGCACCACATTCAAACGAAAGAACAGGTCTTCGCGGAAGCGGCCTTCTTTCACTTCGCGATCGAGATCTTTGTTAGTAGCCGCCAGCACTCGCACATCGACCTTTTCGGTTTTGTGTCCGCCAACTTTTTCAAACTCACCCTCTTGCAGTACTCGCAACACTTTCGCCTGCACTTTCAAACTCATGTCACCGACCTCGTCCAAAAACAGCGTGCCGCCGTCGGCGAGGGTGAACTTGCCGTCGCGGGTCTGGTGGGCGCCGGTATACGCGCCCTTTTCGCTGCCGAACAGCTCGCTCTCGATCAGCTCCTCTGGAATCGCCGCACAATTCACTTTGATAAACGGCCCACTTTTGCGTGAGCTATTTTCGTGGATGGCGCGGGCAATCAACTCTTTGCCAGTGCCGCTTTCGCCGAAAATCAGCACCCGGCCGTTGGTGGGCGCGACTTTCGCGATTTGGTCGAGGACTTCTTTCATGGCGCGGCTCTTGCCGATCATCTCGTACTTGCCGGCAACCTGCTGGCGCAGTTCCAAATTCTCCCGCTGCAGCCGGCGATTCTTCAGCGCGTTCTCAACGGAGATCAACAACTTCTCTTTGGAGATAGGCTTTTCGATGAAATCGTATGCGCCCTCTTTGGTGGCAGTGACCGCGTTTTGTACCGTAGCCTGTCCGGAGATCATGATCACCGTCACCTCGGGATATTCGCTGTGAATCTGTTTGAGAAGCTGCAAGCCATCGGTCTTCGGCATGACGATATCCAGCAGCACCAGATCGATACCACCGGCATCGAGGTGCTTCAAAGCTTCCTCGCCATCGGCCGCGGTTTTAACGCCATAGTTTTCGCCGCTGCAGATCATCTCCAGCGAGCGGCGGATATTTTTTTCATCGTCGACGATTAGGATAGTCTGATTCATATTATTGACCACAAAGTCACAAAGGACACAAAGAAAAACTATTCAATTAACAATCCGTCTGATACCGTCCTTGAGGACTGGCACGTTGAAATTGATTAGCAGGCCGAGCCATAAGTTGGTTAGTTTGAGATAAGTCAGCAACTGTGCCTCATGTACCGGTTCAATTCTGTTGACTGTTTTCAATTCTACAAGAACTAAACTCTCGATTAACAGATCCACTCGATAACCACAGTCAAGTTTAACTCCTTTATACGTTATTGGCAATGGTTTTTGTCTTTCGAAAGAAAGACGGCGGAGATTCAATTCATGACAAAGACATTCTTCATAAGCGGATTCCAGTAACCCGGGTCCCAGTGCTCTATGAACTTCGATGGCCGCGCCAATTATGCCGTTTGACAGTTCATCACTTTTCTTTGTGTCCTTTGTGTCTTTGTGGTTCATTTTACTTTCCCTCCCTGATATTTATTTGAATTGGAATATCGATTTTAAAGGTGGTTCCTTTTTCTATATGACTTTCGATACTAATTTTGCCGTGATGTTCATCGATGATCCTTTTCACAATGGCCAACCCCAAACCCATGCCGGTTTTTTTGGTGGAAAAGTATGGCTCGAAAATCCTGCTTTGCAATTCGGGTGGGATGCCATTGCCTTCATCACTCACTTGCAGCGCCGCGAAGCCGCTTTCATTCTTAGTTTCAACTTTCAACACGCCGCCGGCTTTTTCGTTCATGCTATCGAGGCCATTTTCGATCAGGTTAATCAGCACCCGCCGCATTTTTTCATAGTCAAAATTGAATTCTGGTATTGATGAGTCGACCGCAATTTGTACCTTGCGATCGGTGTAGAGTTTGCTGACCTCCTCCACCAGTTCGTTGAGGTTCCCGGGCGCGAGATTCAGTTTCGGCATGCGCGCAAATTCCGAAAACTCCCGCACCAGCGTACGCAGACTTTCGATTTCATCGTTAACAATCTGGCTGCACTCGGCGAGTAGCTTGCGGTATGCTTCGTCATCGCCAGCGTATTTGTCTTTCATCTGTTGCACCGTCAGCTGGATGGGCGTCAGCGGATTTTTGATTTCATGGGCCAGGACGCGCGCGATTTCCCGCCACACCGCCATCTTCTCCAGCGCGATTACCTGATCCTGCTTCTCCTTCAAGGTGGCGATCATGTGATTGAATGCCGCCACCAACTCGCCCACTTCATCATTCGAAGTGACGGCGACGCGGTGTTCCCAATTTCCTTCTGCAACTTTCTTCGTGCCGTTCACCAGCAACAGTAGCGGCGTGGTGATTTTGCGGGAAAAATAAATTCCCAGGCCAATTGACAGCGCAGCGATGGGTGCGTAAATGGCAAAAAAGTAGAGCAGAAAACCCCGCGTCACTTCTTCTTCGAGAAAGCCGATGGTTTTAAACATCTGATTGACGTTGACCACCTGCTGAAAGCCGCGCGTGAATTTTTCATCCACAAGCCGAGTCACTACCACCAGGCCCGGGAGCGTACCTTTCTCTTTGACAGGCGCGACAGCTGCGATGTGGCCGGGATCGTCGCTGAGGTGAACAAAATCGGCCTCCTTACTTCCGAGTGACTTGATCGTGGCTTCATACAGCGGCGGAAATATATGATCATTGGCGGCGCTGAAGCTAAAAACCAAATCGCCATTTGCATCGAACACGTCGAGTTTGCACTGCTTCATGAATGTCACCGCCTGCAGCCGTTGCGAGGCCACCCTGGTTTCGCCGTGGAGCAGGTTCGAAATCATCTCACTGGCCGCCAGATCGCGGGCGAAATTCAAGGTCTCGTTTTTGTAGATGGCATATAGCTCGCGGGAAATGTCCGCCGCATGTTCCAGCGCCGATTCGACGTTTTGGTTGAATCCGATATCCTGGCTTTTGCGCAGCAGGTCTTTGACAAGAAAATAGATCGGCAGAATCGGCAGCAGGGCGATCAACAGCAGGGTCGCGATTAATTTGGCGCGAATGGTCATTTTAAATCGTCAATGCGAAAGGTGGGCGACCCATGCCAGTCGGAGCTGTATTGCGACTGTTTTTTGTCGCCGACAAAAAATGAAAGGAGATTGCTCAAATTGAGTTTGAATCCGCCGGCGCGGTCGTCGGATGCCAGGGTTTCTTCGGTTTGATTGGGATCCAGCAGCCAGTCGGTTACCTTTTTGCCCTGGCTGGATGAGATGGGGACGATCGCCACGCGCACCTGCAGTTGATAGCTCGCACTGGTTCGCAATTCCGCCGCCGTCACAATCACCACGCCCTCGAGGCGGCTACTGACGTTCTTGACTTCTTCGAGATCGCTGAGGAAGCGCGTGCTGTCGTCCCGGATGGTGTAACGATTGTCCCACACGTTGAAGGAGATCGAGCGGACAAGCTGGCGCTGAGCGACCTGCCGTGCGTCATTTTCTTTCAGCCTGACTTCAATTTGAATAATGGAGGGCAACCCGCTTTGAATGGTGCCAACGATTTTGGCGGAAAACAGATTCACGAAATTGGCCGAGACCGTCAGCGAGTTATTGACGAGCCGAGGCGTGATACGTTCGACGCGAATCGCATCGCCGGCGAACGGGTGTGCGTTGCCAGAGGTCCAAAGTAAAACAGCAAAAATAGCGTTTGTAACAATCGTTCTCAAAAGCTCTGCCCTAAAGAAACGGTGAATTTGAAATCACTGTTGTCGACATTGTTCAAGGGGAACGAGAAATCGAAACGCGTAGTGCCCAGCACCGGCAGCTTCACACGAAATCCGAATCCGGCCGCGGCGAAGATGTCGCTGAGTTCCGCATCTTGTCCTGGCGACCAGATGCCACCGGCATCCAAAAACAGCACGCCGGAAGATTTATGATTCGGGAAATTTCGGGTAGACAGTGGGAACCGAAATTCGGCGCTGGTGAGAAAATGCCTGGTACCCCAGCCGAGTGGCGTAAGCCGGCGGTCGTCGTAACCGCGCAGGGAGTTGGCGCCGCCTAAATAGAAGCGCTCATAAAACGGGGTATTAGCGCCGGCGTATCCGCCTTTCACATGCAGAGCCACCACCTGATGGCGGGACACCTGCCCGTAAAAGCGGGCATCGAATGTGACTTTGCCAAAGTTGAGATCGCTGCCGACATGCTCGTCGGCGATTTCGCCGCTGAGCGCGCCCCAAAATCCGTTGAGCGGATAAATGGGATTATCGCGAGTATCGGAAGTGACGCCCAATGCAATCGCGCCAACCTGACTCTTGGGAATGGACAATTGTGGTGGGAAATCAGTGAATTGCTCTGGATGGAACGAACCGATGCGATAGCCATAGAAGAAATGTTGCAGCCAGTCTTTGTTGCCGCGCAACTCGAAGCGCACGCCCCCAAATTTCACGTCTTGCTGCACGCGATCCGCTCCGAAATAGTGAATGAATTGCTGGTTGCCTGTAAATAACTCAATATCCAGAGATACATCCTCGATGGTGCGGCGGTATCCCAGCGCCAGCTTGCTGACGTGATCGCCAAGCACCCAGCGCAAGCCGATCAGCTCGCCGGCGCCGGAGAAGTTGTCGAAGCGCAGACTGGCGGGAACGAAGAACCAGCCGTTGAGGTCGCTGTAGCCGCCCTCGAATTGGTAGTAAGGCCAACGACGTTCTTTGACTTCTACCACCAGCACCAGTTTGCCGGTTTCGGAGCCGGGGCGGGTGTAAAATTCCACGTCTTTGAAAAAGTTGGTGTGGTCCAAACGGCGAAGGTTTTCATCGATGACCGCCCCGGTGATGGGGTCACCCGGGCGGATCGTCAGATAGCGGTAAATGACTTCGGGATCGGTTTTGCTGTTGCCAACGATTTCGATTTTCTCGAGCAGCAACTGGCGGGTGGAATCGGTGGTCTGGCCGAGCGCATCTGGAGTTAAAGGCGCTAACAGCCACGCTACCAGCACCATCGGCCACCAAACTGACTTTAGAATTTGGGCGCGAAATGCTGTGAAGGGAATGTTCACTCGATTTTGAAGGCGATGCGATCGCATAATTTTGTAGGCTAAATTTACAATAATTGTGTTATAATTCAATTAATTTGAGCAAAGGGCTCAAATTTTGGGCCAGTTTAGCTTTTGAGGAGGGTTGGTGCTCCCGGGACATTTTGAAGTTACTCAGGAGGAACCCTTTTAGATTGAGTAAGTACTGTTTTTCTAAAAGCTTCCTGCTGAATGACACCTCCTGTTGCTACCCAAATATGACACACTTCGTCGAGCTTTGAAAGGACGGCCTGTCGGGATAAGATAGGTCGAACGGCTGCAACAGGTGTGGTAATTTAACAACAGGGGCATTAGGCTGAATGACAACGTTTTTTTTTCATGATAACTAAATTTGTATGATCTGGTGAGTTTATTTTTTATATTTGTGTAATTCAAGTTACATTTTCTAAACCTTGAAGGTTAGTAAATGTCCATTCGACCAATACGATGAAGCATAGAACTCCAAACACAACTATACAGGAAGAATTTCACGATGCCTGTGGCATCGGCTTCATAGCCGAGCTCGCCGGCCAACCCGGCCGCCGGGTTATCGAGCTGGCCATCGAAGCGCTGAAAAAAATGTCTCACCGCGGCGCGTCGGCAGCCGATGACCACACCGGCGATGGCGCCGGGTTGCTCACCGATCTGCCGGTCGAATATTTCCGGATGGTCGTTGAAGAAGAACTCGGCGTGAAAATCGGCGAGAAAGAGATCGGGATTGCCATGGTGTTCACGGATGAAGGCCGGCTGGACGCTTTGGAAAAATCGGTCGCAAGCATCGCCACCGAGTTGAATATCGACTACGTCGGCCGGCGCAAAGTGCCAACCCACCCCGGTGCTTTAGGTCAAACCGCTCGACAGGCATGCCCGTTGATCATGCAATTTTTCTTTGCCGACCTTCCTCACCAGAGGTATGATTTCGAAACCCGGCTTTATTTGTTGCGCAAAACCGTCGAGCAAAAATTCAATTCCCTGAACGACGGGACGTTCATCTGTTCGCTATCAAGCAAGACTATCGTTTACAAGGGCATGATGAAGCCGGAACATCTCACCCGCTTCTATTCCGATTTAAATCAACCGGAATTCAAAGCTCGGGTCGCCTTGTTTCACGAGCGCTTCTCCACCAACACCATTTCCAACTGGAGCATGGCCCAGCCGTTTCGCATGTTGGGCCACAACGGCGAGATCAATACCATAAAAGGAAATCGCCTGTGGATGCAAACGCGCGAAGAAACCATCCGCTCCAATTTCTGGGGAGAGGAACTCGATCGCCTGAAACCGCTGGTCTCACTCAGCGGAAGCGATTCCTATAGCCTCGACAACATCCTCGAGTTCCTGGTGCGCAGCGGTCGCAGCATGTTTCACAGCATCATGATGCTGATTCCGGAACCATACATTTATGATCACGATATGCCGACGGCCCTCAGAGATTTTTACATTTATCATGAAAACCACATCGAGCCCTGGGATGGGCCGGCGGCGCTGGTTTTTACGGACGGCCAGTGGGTCGGAGCAAAATTGGATCGCAACGGCTTGCGGCCACTGCGATACACCTTAACCAAGGATAATCTGGTGATCATGGCCTCAGAGGCGGGAGTGGTGGATATCGCGGAGGAAAATGTTTTGCTGCACCATCATATGAAAGCCGGAGAGAATTTCGCAATTCGCTTGCAGGATGGCAAGATGCTTTCTAATGATGAGATCATCCGGGAGATTATTCAGGATGGCAAATACTCGCGCATGATCGGCTCCGGCATGATCGCATTGCACAGGGGAAGCGACAGCGAGGAGTTTGGCGAGTTTATGCTGCCGCCGGAGGGATTTGATACCCGGCTGCGGGTCGCCTTTGGGATGGATAAGGAGGACCTCGAACGGTTTCTGCTTCCGATGGCGCAAAGTGCCCGCGAGTCGGTAGGCTCGATGGGCGACGATGCGCCGCCGGCCGTGATCTCCACTCAAGGCCGACG
>DASWHH010000406.1:0-3194 GCA_036398295.1 bacterium | reverse complement strand
TCTTGGTACTCGGACTCATATTATGGGTGTGATTAATTGCACCCCGGATTCGTTTTATGCTGGCAGCCGCGTTCCGGATTCCGCGGCGGCTGTAGAGCGTGGTTTGCAAATGGTGGCGGAGGGCGCAGACCTGCTTGACATTGGCGGCGAGTCCAGCCGGCCGGGAGCTGATCCGGTTTCGGAGCAAGAAGAGATCAAGCGCGTGATGCCGGTGGTCGAGGCGTTGCTCGATAAAGTGGCGGTTCCTATTTCCATCGACACCGTTAAATCCGGCGTGGCGCGGTGCGCGTTGCAGGCCG
Organism: bacterium; assembly: GCA_036398295.1. Lineage (GTDB taxonomy): Bacteria > Zhuqueibacterota > Zhuqueibacteria > Oceanimicrobiales > Oceanimicrobiaceae > DASWHH01. Next base: position 2,895 of record DASWHH010000406.1, on the reverse strand, counting down.
GAGCTCATATTTTGAACGACATCAGCGCCATGCGTTTCGATCCCGCCATGGCAGAAGTCGCGGCCCAATTTGATGCCGCGGTGGTATTGATGCACCTCAAGGGTACACCCAAAAATATGCAAAGCAATCCCGTCTATGAAGACGTCGTTGCCGAGATTTGTCATTACTTTGAAACCCGCATCGAGTTTGCAGTCGATAATCGCATGATGCGGGAAAACCTCATTATTGATCCCGGCATTGGTTTTGGAAAACGCTTGCAGGACAACTACGAAATAATTAGACGGTTGAGGGAGTTTAGCAAATTAGAACGTCCTGTTCTTATTGGATTGTCGCGAAAATCGTTCATCGGCAGGGTGTTGAATTTGCCGCCGGAGGAATGCCTCGAAGGGACGCTGGCGGCGGCCGCGGTCGCCATTCTTAATGGCGCCCACATGGTGCGCGTTCACGATGTCAAGCCCATGAAGCGGGCGGCCATCATTGCCGATCACCTCACCGGGAAATTGCCGAGGGCCACCGCATGAATTTTCAGCTCACCCTTTTTAGAATCGGATTTCTCAAAGTTACTCTCATTGACATCCTCGATATTTTTCTGATCTCGTTCATACTCTACAAGCTTTACCTGTTCATGCGTGGGTCGCGCGCCGCGCAGATGTTTGTGGGCCTGGTGCTGATTTTAATTATCTCGCTTTTGACCAGCCTGGTCAATATGAGTGGCATGAGCTGGATTTTCGATAATTTGAAAACGGTCTGGCTCATTGCCTTTGTGATTATTTTTCAACCCGAGCTGCGCCGTATGCTGATTTTTCTCGGCCAGAGCCGAGTGATTCGTTATTTCGTAAAGGTGTCGAGCGGCAAAACCTTCGAAGAAGTCATCAAAGCCGTGCTCGAGTTGTCGCGCCGTGGCTACGGCGGGCTGATCGTTCTGACGCGAGACATGGGCATCAAAAGTATCACGGAAACCGGTATTGGCATTCAAGCTGAAGTCTCGGCGCCGCTGATTGTCTCACTTTTTAGCCCACGCTCTCCACTACACGATGGGGCCATCATCATCAAGAATGATATCATCGAGGCGGCCAAATGTATTTTGCCGTTGAGCCAGGAAGGCAATCTGGCCGAGCATCTGGGGACGCGGCACCGCGCCGCCCTGGGCGTGGCCGAAGAATCCGATGCTGTCGTGGTCGTGGTGTCGGAAGAAACCGGAAAAATTTCGATCGCCTTGGAAGGTCGTCTCATCCTCGATCTCAATGAAGAGACCATTCGCGAGATGTTGGTCAACGCGTTCAAGTTCAATGCCTCGAAAAAGTAAATCCCAGTTCAACTTCAAAACCAGCCGCGGTGGGTTCGCATGAAAAGTCGGTTGCTCGTATTCTTTGTACTGTTTATGTCGGGTGTATCCCCGGCGCATGAAATCAATACCACTTATACCCTGATCGAAATCCGAGATAACGAGCTGGCTTGCAGTTTTCGGGTTGACCAGACAGATCTCGAGAAGATTTTCGATCTTGATGAAAACGGCGACGGCGTGATTGGCAACGACGAGATTTTGCTGAACTGTGATGACATGCAGGGGCATTTTCATGAAAAGATTTCGATGGTGATCGCAGGTGAGGAAATCACATTCCATAAAAACGGGGGAAATCTGTTTGCCGACGAATTAGGCAATCGTTTTATGGATTTTCTATTTAGCGCCGAGTTGAACTCACAGTCGTGGAAGCTCACACTCAAGCTTGATATTTTTGACGACTTCGGTCCTCGGCATAAAAACCTCGTCAAAGTCATTCATGGCAGCGAGACGGTACAAGCCATCTTCACCATTGATGATCTCGAACAGCCGATTCCTTTCGAGGGTCGGGATGTCTCATTGCTTCGTCAAATCGGGCAATTCGTGTGGCTGGGTATGGAACACATTTTCATCGGGTACGATCACATTTTGTTTTTGATGGGCTTGATTGTTCTCGGCGGCAGCTTTCGCAATCTGGTTAAAATTGTGACGGCGTTTACGGTAGCGCACAGCATGACCCTGATACTGGCCGCTCTGCAAGTGGTGCTGCTGCCGACACGTCTGGTGGAATCCGTGATCGCGCTGAGCATCGTTTACATCGCTATCGAAAACTTTTGGGTGAAGGACACGGACCAACGCTGGTTGATCACGTTCGTTTTCGGTCTGATGCACGGCTTCGGGTTTGCCAACGTGCTAACGGAGATGGGTTTGCCAACCAAAGGACTGGTGGCGTCGCTGTTGTCGTTTAACGTGGGCGTGGAAATTGGCCAACTGACGATTGTGGCGGTTGCCTTTCCGGTCATTTTGTGGGTAACAAAAACCAGGTGGCAGCGACAGGTGGTTTACGGACTCTCCTCGTTAATCCTAATCTTCGGACTGGTGTGGTTTTTCGAGCGGGCGCTGCAGTTTAATTTTCCGTTGATGTAAGAAGTCTTGGTGAAACAATTAATTTTCAAATAAATTAAGATATTAAACACTGAATGACACTGAAGGCACACCGAAGATAAGCCACAAATCTTGAAAAGACATTCAAAAGAATTGACCAAGGGAGCCGTCATCGCCATTCGCTGTACTCGAATTCGGGTCAGTCAGTGCTCAACTTAGAAATCCAGTAAGCCACAAAGCTCGCCCCCAATCCAAACACGATATATCCCAAACCCGTGGCTGCCAGCCATTCCGGCTCGAATCGGCCTAACCAGCCATTCTTTTCTAAAAAGTAAAACACGAATGTCGAGATGAAGCCGGCAACCGCGGCGGCTTCTACTTGCCGCTTTGTAGCTGCAGGTCGAAACATCGCTACCATTGGGATGAAAATGGTGGTGGTGAGAATTCCGGAAGATAAATAGAAAATATCCCACAGCGACTCGGTGAAGAGGGCATAGACATACGCCATT
>DASWHH010000405.1:0-4503 GCA_036398295.1 bacterium | reverse complement strand
ACGGCAATATTCCATTTTATGTAGATAAAGTGACACCAGAAGAAGATGAGCCATTAATAATGATTTCACCTAAAATAAGTCACCTAAGTGAATAAAAGATTCACCGCTAAATATACAGCAAAATCCAATCTTCCGGCAGTCCCAAAGATTGATCTTGTCTTAGAAAATTATGCCGATCCCTCTAAGAAAGTGGAAGGAAGTTTCGTAATAGACTCGGGAGCTGATTTTACAATTATTGGAAAAGAATTTAGAAGCCTTTTAGATTTAAAGGCTCAGGGAAAACCATTTAAATACTACGATATTGACTTCGAAGAACATGTAAATGATGTTACATGGGTTTATGTTGAAATTCCTAAGCTTAATTATAAAAGAAGTATAAAGGCAGCAATTTCCAATAACAATGGCTGCAACTTTTTAGGACGAAACTTTTTAAACCATATTAATGTGTTTCTGTTGGGAACAAAATTGAGATATATTTTGCACGTCGAAGAATAGCATATGAGATTTAATAGCAAATGCTTAGAGATCAACAAGCTTTCTTGTTCAATTTATAAAGAGAGTTTTTATGAAAGCACCGATGAGCAAAGAAGTGCGTGAAATTTTAAGCAATCCCAAAGATGCGAAAGCGTTTGCGAAGGCGGTCCGCGACCACAGCGGCAAAGGCGTCGACGTTGTGGTTAAGCTGCCCAGTGGACGCCGCGTGCGAATTCGCCGATTGGGATTCGTCGAACAGGCCTAAGCTTCCCACCGGCTTTTTTCCGAAATGAACAGTAAATGAGTTTAGCCTTCAGTGCTGTTCTGATTTTTTTGATTTTTGTACCTGGCGCCATCCTCAGAAGAAGTTATTTCTCCGGTCGTTTTTCCCTAAAATTTGTCGCCCGTTCTCCCCTTGGTGAAATCGTGTGGGCCATCATCCCCGGCACGTTGCTTCATCTCGTCATGATTTTTTTTATTCAAAAAGCCACCACCCAGCAACTGGACTTTGCGACGCTCGGCTATCTGTTGGTCGGAGCAAAAGATGACGCCAATACCGCCCGGGCCTTTCAGGTGTTGGGCCGAGACCTCGGGTTAATTGCAAAGTATAACCTCTTGCTTTGGGCGATCGCCGCCATCATCGGACACGGCTTCCGACTCATGGTTTGGCGCTATCATTTAGATCTGAGGTTTAACCTGCTGCGGTTCAACAATGAGTGGTACTATCTTCTGAGTGGCGAAACCAAAAAAACGAAGCCGGGCGACGTCAACTACGTCTGGATTGACGCTTTAGTAGAAAAAGCAGGTGGCGGGGTCATCTACTCAGGACTTCTGGTTGATTTCAATTTGTCTCAGGAAGGAGGTCTGGAATCCATCTACTTGACGCAAGTCGCACGGCGCTTTTTGACTTCCGAATCGACCGGCGAAACGAAGCAGAAACCACGATACTACGATATTCCCGGGGATATCTTCGTCCTCAAATATACCCAGGTTGTGAATTTGAACATCTCTATCTACGATGCGGTACTTGAGGACGTGACAGAAGAACCAGAATCCAGGTGAGTTTGGCCTGCGCGCTGGTCCACCTGGCGCCGATCTCCGGGCCGAAATCCACTTGTATTTTGTACGAAGGTTTGTGGGCGCGGGGAAAATCCTCTACCGCCACAACTTTTCCCACCCGCATGTCGACTTTCAGAAAGTCATCGAACCCGATCATTGCATTTCTCTCATTGGTTTTGCCAGGTTACGGTGTCCCAAAAGCCGCTTTTCTTGTCATGCCCGAATGCTTTTGTCGGCATCCATGCGAAGCCACAGGAGATTCCCGCCAAAAACATGCGGGACTGGCAGCTCTTTACGCTTTTTGAGCAGCCCCTATAGAATTCTGACCACCATCAGCGTTACATCGTCCGTAAAGCGGCCGGCAAACTGGCGAGCAGCGGAGAGCAGGCCTTTGACCATGTCCTCCGGTGGACGTCCCAGGTTATTCTGCACATAATTGCGCAATCGTTCCTCGCCAAATTGCTCGCCGTTCGAGCCGGCCTCGACGAGACCATCCGTATAAAACACAAACACATCGCCGCCAGCAAACGTGATCGATTGTGACGCGTAGCGGGGATCGGCCGTCAGTCCCAGCGCCGGTCCGGTGGGACTCAGCCATTGGAAGTCTTTGCGCGTCGCCTGCCACCACAACGGCGGATGGTGTCCGGCGTTGCAATAGGTCAGGGTTTTACTGCGGACTGCGATGGCGCCGAAAAAGATCGAAATGAACTTGATCAAATTCAGGTTGCGGCGAAACAGCCGATTGAGGCGCTCGGCAAGGCATTCCAATTCACTGGCTTCGGGCCCGAGGATGCGCAACGAGGCTTGCAGGTTCGACATCAGCATGCTGGCGGGCAGCCCCTTATCCATCACATCAGCGATGGCAATTCCCTGGGCGTGATCGCGAAAATCAAAAAAATCGTAATAGTCGCCGCCAACGATGCGCGCCGATTCGGTGTGAGCCGCCATCGCGATCCCCGGCAGACTCGGCGTTTTGCACGGCAGCAAGTCGCGATGAACCTGCGAAACCAGCTCGAGCTCACGCTGCAGGGTCTGCAGTTGTTCGTTGGAGTAATGGCTCAAACACATGCTCGAGGTGAAATCGTATTCCAGGAGGTTGGTGTCGACGTCGTCGCCGCAAACCGTGCACTTGCCAAAATCTCCGCGCTCGATATTCTCCAACGCCATTTTCAAATCGGAAATCAGCTGCAATACTTTGCTTTCGTCGTCGCCGCCGAGATGAACGTTTTTGCGATCCGGCTCGGACTCCAACCAGTGCAACAGTGTATCCTTATTATCGCTAAGAGCGCGCCGAAAGCGATCTAAAGTTTGTCCATCCATTTTGAACCTCAAACTGTTTTTTGAAAAATATAAAAAAAGGAGCAGTGTAAGTCAATCCAAATATTGCTTTAATGACGTTGAAATGTACGTTTTACAGCATGAAAAGTTCAAATGCTTCACCACGTTGCAGGGACACAAAAATGCTGTGTCTCTGCAAGCGTAAAGTGCTGGAAGGTTTAAGCGAACTGAGAAGGCTTTTTTCTGACGAGATCGGCAATCCAGAAGGGGCTGTAGTAAATGAAGAAGATAAGAAAGCTCACCGGCACCAAGGTCAGCAAATACCACGGCCACGGACCGAGGTAATCGATCAGGGTTTTACTGGTCGGTTTTGCGCACAAGTAGAGATAGTTGGTTCCCAAAAGCCAATTGACCGGCGCGACGAAAGTGGCATAAGCAACTGTGGCGAGGAAGGCGCGTGTTATGGACTTGAGGGTGGGCCGGTAGTTGAACACCACGGTAGCAAAAATGGCACAGACGATAATCAAACCATGGGTGAAAAAGTAGAAGTAAAAATCGACGTGGGGAAAACCGTAACGGAGCTCGGGCGTCAAAACCGCAATTGCGGTGCCGCCCAACGCCCAGAAGTAGTTGATTTCGTACAGCACGTAGCTGCGATTGATGAGCATGATGCCGGTGAGGATGCCACCGATATCGCACAAATGCAGGGGCAGGACATGCCGCCAGGACTCGAACGAGGCGATGCGAAAAAACGGCTCGAAGATTTTGCTAAGTAGAATAATTATGCCGAGGCTGATGGCCACGGCAGTCGTGACTGGTTCCGAAGTAGTTCTTTTAATCAAAAGCGGAAACAGAATGCTCAGGGCCACAATGATGAGAATGACCACAATGTGCGACGTGCTGTAAGCGACAAAAGGAGGCATTCGACTTTATTGAGTTGGGTTTCGCTGTCAGAAGTTTGTGCAGATTCTAGACGGCTGGTCGGAAAATCCAAAAAGATTAGCATGTCATTCCTGCGTATGCAGGAATCTCCCGGGTTCCCGCACCGAAGCAGGGGATTCCGGCACAAGGCCGGAATGACAGGCCATTTTCCGACCGGATTTCTAGACTGTGGTACAAGCCACGACGCGGAGTGGAGTACTGGAGGAGTGGAGTGTTGGATCACAGCTCCGACGCTTCGGGGCAACCTGCAAAGCTCAATGCTCTATGCTCTCTGCTCTCTGCTCTCTGCTCTCTGCTCTCTGCTCTCTGCGCTTTGCGCTTTGCATCCAGTGATCCACTAATCCCATTAATCCAGCAATCCATTATTCCAACAGCTTTCACCTTTCGCTGGTCATGATGAACAGCGGTTGCCGCATGAACGACTCGTACTTGGGCCGCAGACGATCGATGTTGTAATACTTTTCCACATCGACGATTTTTTTGTGCCCCACCACAACATCAATGGGGACGTTATCGTAGCAGCCGTTGCGCAGACTGATGAGCCGGCCGGAGGTTTTCGAAAGCACCAAATCCAGAGCCAGGTTTCCGAATGCCATGGGCACCACGGAATCGATGGCGTCGGGGTCGCCGCAGCGCACCAGATAGCCCAGCCGCTGGTTGAGGATGTTGACGCGCTTGCCGTCGTTGAATTTGCCCGAGATCTCTTTGAGCAGCACGCCCACCTTATCGCCGATGCCGCCCAACTTGCGA
>DASWHH010000404.1:0-3819 GCA_036398295.1 bacterium | reverse complement strand
GAAAGAGGACGATCAGCAAAACAATCAAGCTATGAAAGATGCCGGCCATCATGGTGCGGCCGCCGGCGTTGATGTTGACCAGCGCGTGCAGGGTGGAACCGGCGACGGGCAGGCCGCCAAACACCGCCGCGGCCACATTGGATGTGCCCTGTGCAAACAATTCCTTGACGCTGTTGTGTTTGGTGCGGGTAAACATATCGGTGACCACCGAGGTCAAGAGGGTATCGATGGACGCCAACACACCGAGGGTGAGCGCCGGTACGACCAATATGCCGATCAGCCGCGGCGAAATGACATCCATCACGCTGAAAAAGGCGGCCACTTGCTTGGGAGTTGGAAACGCGCTGGGGATAGGCCCAATGATCAGTGGATTGTTCGTCGTTTGCATCAGGGCCGGATCAAAAAGTTTGCCGATGACAAAATAAGTCGCAACGCCGCACAGCAGCCCGACCAGCGAGCCCGGAATGGCTTTGGTCAGTTTGCGCGTAGTGAGCATGGCGACGATGGTGACAGCGCCCACAATCAATGTGTCGTAACGAAACGGAACCGCGCCTGTGAAAACTCCGAGGAGTGAGGCGTCTTTGGCCACTCCAAACAGGGGACGCAACTGTCCCAGAAAAATGATGATGGCAATTCCGTTCATAAATCCGGCAATGACTGGATAGGGAATGAACTTCACCAGTTTGCCGCCGCCGCTGGCGCCCAGGATCAACTGAAATAACGCCGCCATGGCAATGGCCATAGCCGTCAACACCAAAACAACCGTAACCTGGTTACTCCCCAGCGCGGCTATTTCGGGATTCTTGAGAATGGTCGCGATGATGGACGTCGTCATCACCGCCTGCAGTGCCGTGGGTAGCGAGATGAGCCCGGTGGTGCCGCCGAGGACACTGGCCAGCAGTCCGGAAACGATGACGCTGTACAGTCCGGCCAGCGCCCCCTGCGCGATGTACTGCTCCCCCAGGGGAGCATACGCCACGATTCCGAAGGCAATCGCCCATGGCAACGTGATAACTGCTGTAGTGATGCCCCCCATGACATCGCCTTTGAGGTTCGACATGATTTTCTTCACTTAGGCTCTCCTCGCATCTATTGATTTTATGGATTTGATTACGGCAGGTGTATTTGGCATAACGTGCTATAAATATAAATACTTCACCCACAGGATGCGGAAAGTGTCCGAGATTATAGTTACGGTTTTGACGCATCGCATCTCAATTTTGGTTGCATCGATCCCGCCGGCAAAAAGCAATGGCCGGGTGATTCGCAACAAAGGGCTCGCAAAAGGCGCTCGCCGCCAACGACCTATTTGTACTGAATTATTGCATGTCAGCGAATCCTCTCTTGCTTTTCCACTTGAAAATCTCTATTTTCAAAACGAAAATCAATGTTTGGCTTCAATTATTGGGTGATAGGTGACAGAACTGTTGCAGATTCTCAGTTGGATTGTCCTCACTTTGTATGCCATCAGCTTTGGCTATTACCTGTTCTACTTCCGCGTTAAAAAATCGGAAACCGAGGGCAGGCTGCGGCTCTGGTTGGGGCTTGCCGCTGGTTGTCATACCATTTACCTGGTGATGCTTGGCACGCAGCTGCAGCATATTCCGGTTGGCGACGTGTTCCAGGTTCTGACCACTTGCGCGTGGTTTTTCGTGCTGGTATACCTCATCATCGAAATCCGCATAAAGGTGATGACGATGGGAGTCTTTTTCATCCCGATAATCCTCATTTTGCACGGTATCTCCACTGCCTTTATTGACTTCGAGAAGCCGTTGGCTGAGGTGCTGAGCACGATTCTGTTATTCGAACTGCACGTGGCCGTCATGATCTCGGCGTATGCAGCGTTCAGCATTTCGTTCATCACCAGCATCATGTACATTCTGCTGGCCCGAGAAATGCGCACCCGAAATTTGGGCATTTTTTTTCAGCGGCTGCCGTCCCTGGAGTATGTCGATAAGCTCAGCAACCAGGCGGTCAATATCGGGCTGGCGGTGGTGACGGTGGGAATCGTGCTGGGGTTTTACATGGGAATGAATGTCTGGGAAGGGAGGTGGGCGCTGGACCCAAAGCTCCTGGCGGTGGTGGTTTCATGGGTTATTTACATATCCCATTTTGTAACCCGCAAAACCATCGGCTGGCAAGGACGCCGTGCAGCCGTGGTTTCGGTCATCGGATTTAACTGGTTGCTGTTTTCGTTCATCATCGTCAATCTATTCTTTTCTAAGTTTCACAATTTTCAATAGAGCGCAATGTCGATTCTCAATTTTGGATTTGATTACTCGGGTGAGGTAGTGGGCCGAATTGGAACGAGCCGGGTCGCCGATGTTCTGGGTTTCCTCAGTCGTCACCTCGAGGAATTGCCGGCGCAGGAAATGGTGATGTTTAGCCAGGATTCGCGCTTGCAGATTTTTGCTGTATCCGAGCAGCGCGATATTCTGATCTCGAAGGTTTTCGTTGAGCTGCAGAAAGAGTGTAACATTCCCCCGGAGTTTTTAGAGCATGGCCGCTTTCAAATAGACGGTCAGCAAGCCATTCGCCAGTTTTTTAAATTGGCTGTTGGCATCGACAACACTGGTGAGATGAGCCATGCGGTTGAGGATTTTCGAAATGCTTTTGAAACCGCACGGGACAGCAAATTGGTGGGACCAATTTTCAACAGGCTTTTTCAGCGCGGACTGTGGTTGGCGGAAAAGATACGCATCCAGTTAAATGTTCAAAAAAATGCTATTACGGCCGAATCCGTGGTAGTGGAAATCGCCCAGAAAATATTTGGCGATCTCAAAGATCATAAGGCATTGATAGCCGCAAACGGTTATACGTTTGAGCCCTTCGTTAAGAAGCTTACCGACAAAAACATCGGTGAACTGTTTTTTGTAGATGTCAATCACCGGAAGCAGCAATCGACTGCACGGTTCGGCGGAGCACAATTGCCGACCGATCAGTTAGGCCGGGTTCTGCCTTCCATCGATTTGCTATTGTTGTTCGGCAAGGATTTCGAGCCGGTTTTTGCAGAGCATCAAATTCCGAAAATCATGAGCCGTCGTAATAACCGGCCGTTGCTGTTTGTCTCATACCTGGAAGAAGCCCAGCCGGATCCTTTTGAAAAGCTCAACCTCAGGAGCGTCTACAATATCTATTATTACAGCAAACAGGACCTCGAAAGAATCATCGCGGTCAATTTGAAGGAACACCAGAAGGCGACGGCCGTCATCGATCAGCTCATCGAGCGAGAAACCGCGGATTTTGTTGCATGGGTAAACTCCAACGAGCGCTACCGTTTCGGGAACATCATTGGCAAAAGTCCGGCCATGCAAGATATTCTGGAATTGGTGGCGCGTATCGCTCAGACCGATATCTCGGTTTTGATTGATGGCGAAAGCGGCACCGGCAAAGAACTGGTGGCCCGCGCCATCCACGACCACAGCACCCGTGCACACAACCCGTTCATTGTGGTTAACTGCGGCGCTTTGCCGGAGAGTCTATTGGAGAGCGAGTTGTTCGGACACGTTCGCGGTGCATTCACCGGCGCCACCAGCAACCAGAAGGGGCTGATTGAAGCGGCCAATCACGGCACTATTTTCCTCGATGAAATTGGCGAGACCTCGTTGGCGATGCAGGTGAAACTGCTGCGTTTCTTGCAGGAAGGTGAAATCAAGCACGTGGGCAGCCATCAAACGCTGAAGGTCGATGTCCGGTTAATCACCGCCACCAACCGCGACCTCGAAGAGATGATCACACAGGGTTTGTTCCGGCAGGATTTGTACTATCGCTTGAACGTGATCCAAATCACCATCCCACCCCTGCGGGAGCGCCAGCAGG
>DASWHH010000403.1:0-6497 GCA_036398295.1 bacterium | reverse complement strand
GCTTGGTCATCGGTTTAAAAATGCTCTTTCAAAAAAAGAAAAAAACACTTGACTATAATAAACCAGTACTGGATTGATGTGCAATAGCATAGCGCAAAGAGCAGAGCGCATAGCGTTTTTTCGCTTTGCTCTTTACGCTATTACTCCAGCACTCCAGCACACTCCATTGCTCCGGTGTCTCAAGCTTTCTCCAGTTGTCGTTTCTTGATGAACAGATCTTCTAAGTGTAGTCGGCAGGCGACGTCGCGCAGGTCTTTCCCCAGCTCGTGGTTGAATTGTTTGACCGCTTCGTCCAACTTTCCCATTTTGGCGAAAACCACGCCGAGGTGATAGTGGGCCATTTCGTAATCCGGAGTCAGCTCGATGCATTTCCTAAGATGAGTGACGGCTTCGTCGAATTCGCCCAGATGGTAGCACGTGAGGCCGATGCGATAGTGAGCAGGACTGTATTCTGGGTCGGCGGTCAACACCTTTTTGAGGTGCGCCAGTGCTTCGGTGAGCCGTGCCTGGTAGTAGAGGACGATACCGAGGTCATACATCAGGTCGATGTTATTGGGATCGATGTCGAGGGCCATGCGGTAGCGGGATTCGGCTTCCACCAGCTTTCCTTTGTGGAACAGGGCATTGCCAAGGATTTTTTGCGCCAATGGATTCTGCGGGTTGTCCGCGGCGAACTTTTTGGATTCCTCAAAGAATGATTTGCCGTGGAATTTGCTCACGAAGTCCGCTGCCGCCCACAAGTATTCTTCCTGATGGTCGTCCTTGAGCAGCGCACCGCAGTCAAAGCAATAGAAGTGCGCGTGCGGACGTTTGGCGTTGCATTCGGGGCAGTACATGGCATCTCCTAACATTGTTCTATGGTTCACAACTTATATCAACCGAAGAGCAAAGAGCAGAGCGCATGGCGCAAAGCGAAAAGCTCTATGCACTCTGCTCTCTGCGCTATGCTTAGGCCTCACTCCACCGGTTTCACTCCGGAATTTTCACCACCGAGAGGTTGCTTTGATATTGTTTGAGCAGCTCGAGAAACGCCTCGGGAGCTTTCCTGAACGTGGTCTGGCAATCCTTGCATTCGAAATAGAATTTGTCGCCGCGAAAGGTAACGAACAGTTTTTCTGCTGTGGCCTGCTGCGATGACACCGGCGCATAGCACACAGGACAGTAACTGTCCGCTTGTTCTTCCGGCACGCTGGGATGCTTTTGCCGGTGCATCTGTGCCACATAGTGACCGAGGGCGCGAATTTCTTTGGCGCTGAGCCGAATCGGCGGCATGGCGGTTCTATCTACAAACCTCAGGTGCACCTGGACGAACTGGCTGTCATTTGCCAGAAAGGGATCCGTGAGGTCCGGCGCTACGGAATCCGCAATGATGTCAGCGGTTGCCGTCTCACCGTCCCCGACGTGGCATTTTGCACATTCGTACTGCTCATACAGAATTTTTCCCTGCGCTGCCAACTCCAACGAAGCCGGATTCTCGACGCGTTCCTTCTTCGTGCATGCGGCCACCGACAGGACGATCAACAACGCCACCGCGCTTCGCCACGACTGATTGGTTTTCATAGATCCTCCTTAAACAGGTGTAATTTGTGATAGTCCATCATGAGGTTAAGTTAACAGAGTCTGGCCATTTTAAGGATTGGTCTGGCTGCGTACCGACAACACCGGGCACGGAGAAATTTTGATCACCTTTTCGGTAACGCTGCCCATGAGCACTTTTGAAAGCCCGGTGCGACCGTGGGTGGCCATGGCGATCAAATCAGTATCCCAATCCTGTGCAAATTCCATAATGCCGTAACCCGCCGAGCCGATGTGATGGCGAATAAACTTTTTGGTTTCGATAGTCTTGAAGGCCTGCGGCAGGTCCCATTGTTCCTCTAACCTTTCTTTCAGTTTTTCAAAGAAGTCGTACTCGCGGGACTGGATTTTGGGGTCGAGCTGATGGCCGAGCTCGACTACGTGGAGGAGATTGATTTCCGCCTCGTATTGATCGGCAATGGCCGCCACGATGGGCAGCACGGCATAGGACAGGTGAGAAAAATCAACCGGCAGCAGAATGCGTTTAATCGGCAGCCCGGCAGGTTTGGCATGTACCGTTAGTACTGGGCATTGGGCTTTGCGGGTGACTTTTTCGCCGGTTACGCCAAGGAACAAGCGTTCGAATTTTGAAAGCCCCTTGGCTCCGAGAATAATCAGATCGAAATTTTCCTCGTGCGCGTATTCCAGAATTTCCAGATAGGGTGTACCCACACGAATGACTTTTTTGAACCTTCCGGCCCAGTCGCCAGTGAATTCGTTCAATTGTTCCACCAGGTCTTGCTCGTGGATGGCGCCGTAATTGGGGAAGTCTGGCATCAGCGCGGTGTAGGCTTCCGCCACGTTTGGAGAAACATGCATGAGTACCAGCTCCGAGTCGAAGGTGTCTGCGAAGCTTTTGGCGTATTTCAGCGCGGCTCGCGAGGCATCCGAAAAATCCAGGGGGCAGAGGATTCTTTTGAACAGGTTCATTTTCTCACCTTCCTTTATTTTCTTAATCCATGCCTTGAGCTTTTATCCCAGGGAAGTAGTGGTAAATGGGGTTGAGGGATTCCCTCCAAGGCAAAGCGCAAAGAGCAGAGCGCACAGTGTTTTTTTGCTTTGCACCGCAGCTTCTGGGCTATGCTCCATTAATCCATTCATGCCATAATCCCATAATCCATGTTACCAATATTTTCGTTCTTTCGCGAACTGGTCCAACGCCCTGTGGAAATCCGGATGCGAAATTTGAATCAGGGCTTCGGCGCGTTCGCGCAGGCTTTTGCCGTGCAGATAAGCGATGCCATATTCCGTCACCACGTAATGGACGTCGCCGCGGCTGGTGACGACACCGGCGCCCTCTTTGAGATGCGGCACGATACGCGAAATCTGTCCGTCTTTCGCTGTTGACGACAAAGCGATGATGGGCTTGCCGCGTTTGGCGCGTGCGGCTCCTCGGATAAAATCCACCTGGCCGCCAAATCCGGAGTAGATGGTGTAACCGATGGAGTCGGAACATACCTGGCCGGTGAGATCCACTTCGACCGCTGAGTTGATGGCGACGATGCCATCGTTTTGCGCCACGACAAACGGATCGTTGGTGTAATTTACCTGATGTAATTCAAAGAGGGGATTGTTATGAATGTAATCGTACAATCTGCGGCTGCCTAAAGCAAAGGTAGCGATTACTTTGCCAGGATGCAAGGTTTTGCGCGTGTTGGTGACAATGCCTGCTTCCACCGCTTCCATCACGCCGTCGGAAACCATCTCGGTGTGTATGCCGAGGTCTTTTCTGCCCTTCAGCAGCGACAGCACCGCATCCGGAATTCCACCAATGCCCAACTGCAACGTGGCACCGTCTTCAATGAGCGTCAGGATGTGCTCGGCGATGCGTTTTTCAACCTCGCTGCCAGGTTTGGGATTTAATGTGGGTAGCTCTTCAGAAACTTCGACTAGTTTCGAAATTCGCGACACGTGTAAAAAGCAATCGCCCAGCGCGCGCGGCATTCTTTCATTTACCTGCGCGATGACCATCTTCGCGGTCTCTGCGGCGGCTTTGGTGGCCGCGGTTTCCACGCCAAACGAAACAAAGCCATGATCATCCGGCGGCGAGGTTTGAATTAACACCGCATCCAACTGTACTTGCTCCCGGAAAAGCCGTGGAATTTCGTAGAGAAAAATCGGGAAATAATCGGCTCGGCCTTCGTTGACGGCCTGGCGATCAGCCGGCCCAACAAACAGGGATTTGTGGCGGAAGTGGCCGTGCATTTCCGGTCGCGACAACGGGTCGTCGCCCATCAGCAACAGGTGATATACCTCCACTCCTTTCAACTCATCCTTGCGTTTGGCCAACGCGTTAAGAAGTACGTAAGGTGTGGCTGCATTGCCGGAGCTAAAAATCTTGTCGCCGCTGTTGATGACGGCCATCGCTTCATCCGCTGAAACTCGCTTGCTTTTATAATCTTCCATCCATTTCATGATGGTGCTTTCTCCTTTTTCGGAACTTGTCGGCTATGGTTCTAAATTCTTATATTCCAGGTCAAACAAATCGCACAGCGACTTGGTCGTGCAATGGCCGTTGTACAAATACATGCCGGTTTGCAGACATCTGAATTTTTTCACCGCTGCTGTCAATCCCAACTTGGCCACCTGTTGCACCCACGGTAACACCGAGTTGTTGAGAGCATGAGAGGCCGTGCGCGCCACCGAGGCCGGAATATTCGGCACGCAGTAATGGATGACGCCGTGTTGCACATAGGTCGGCGACGACAGCGTGGTGGGCCGGCTGGTTTCGATGCAGCCACCCTGATCGATAGAAACGTCGATGATGACCGAGCCCGGCTTCATATTTTTGACCATCGTTTCGGTGACCAAATGTGGGGCTTTTTTACCGCGAATCAGGATTGCGCCAATCAGTACATCGGCGAAACGCACCGCGCGTTCCACTAACAGGGGTGTGACGATTGAGGTGGAGATTTGCTTCTGCATCATTTGATCGACTCTGCGGAGTTTTTCAACATCGCGATCCATGATCATGACCTGTGCGCCCAGCTGCGTGAACGCCCGTGCCGCGTTGACACCAACGCCGCCGGCACCCAAGATCACCACATTGGCGGGAGGAATTCCCGCTACACCGGCCAGCGTGATGCCGCGTCCCCCTTGACGGGTTTCCAGCAATTTGCCGGCGATTTGCGGCAACACCACCCCGGCGATTTCGCTCATCGCGGTTAAGATGGGGAGAGAGCCATCGGGATGTTCGCTCAACTCGTACCCCAATGCGGTGATGCCTTTTTCCATCAACAGGGTGATGCTGCGCTTGCTGGTGGTCCCTAAGTTCAAAAAGGAGAAGACGATTTTTTCCGCTTCCAGAAATTGTCCCTCTACTTCGATGGGCGGCTGAATTTTCGCGATGAGCTGGGCGCGATGAAACAGCTCCTCACTGGAGAAAACCATCTGCGCACCCACTTCGCGGAAATCCTGGTCGGAGAATCCGCAAGCGTCACCAGCCCCTTTCTCCACGTAAACGTTATGGCCCCTCTGGCTCAAGGCGTACACGCCCACCGGGGTGAGCGCCACCCGTCGTTCCTCGGCGGAGATTTCTTTAGGAATGCCAATGTCCATGTCAATGTCTCCCTTGGCGTTTGGTTAAATTCGAGATACTGCAACACAGATTATCAGGCAAGCAACATGCCACCGGTGCGCCAAATTCACGCTGTTGAATTAACAACAACTTAGAGCGCCTGCGGCGTCACCTTTAACGACAATAAATCCTATTTTCGGGAAAACGACTTTGTAGCTATTCTTAATTCTGAGAATAGGAGGTTGGATGGGCAAAAATTGGACGTGATGAATGGGTGAAAACACAACCTCCCTGTTTTGATTTATCGGATTTTTGGGACTGAACTTGAACCGACGCCCCTTTGTAACTCAACATTAATGTTGAGTTACAAAGAGACGATGTCAAACCACCTCTGCCCATCGCTCAAAGCGATGGCGGCGGTATCAAGCCAATCCTCTTAGCAGATAGCCGATGAAATACGCTACCACTGCCGTCGCGCCGCCCACCAGTAGCATCTCCAGACCGGAGGTCCACCAGCGCTTGCCGGTAACGTAAACCCGCAGCGAACCCACAATAAAAATCGTGGCGAAGGTTAGGCCCACAGACAGGGGATAGGCATGCTCAGCAAAGAAAGGCACAAAGTAGGATAGGACATATGAGAAGAGCGGCACAAAGCCGGCGATGACGAATGAGGCAAAGGTCATGAAACCGGACATGATGGGTGAGGTTTGCTCCGGAACAATGTGCAACTCCTCCAGCAGCATGGTGTCTACCCACTGCTTTTTGTCGCGGGTGATCACTTCCACCACACGTTCCAACAGCTCGCCCGTGAAGCCTTTGCGGTGGTAAATCTGGCGGATTTCCTGCTTTTCTTCCTCGGGGAGATGTTCGATTTCCCATTCCTCGCGATAACGCTCGCGGCGCTTGTACTCGTTCTCGGATTTCGCCCCGAGATAATTGCCCACCGCCATGGACAGCCCATCGGCAAAAAGATTGGCGAAGCCGAGGATAAGCACGATGCCGGCAGAAAGCTCAGCACCGGCAACCCCCGACACCACCGCAAAGGTGGTGACGATGCCGTCGATGGCGCCGTACACCATGTCGCCGATGTACTGCCCCCTGGCGACATCATGAATGGTGGGCTCTTCCAACGATTCTTTGATGGCGCGTTCAGAATGGGCCTCGCGGGAGGATTCGAGGTCCATACCCTCGTGAGCTTTGCGGGCGTCGCGCAAGCGGGTTTTGGACATGGCGGCTCCTTTACCGTAGACGTGCTACGCACTTTCAAAGTGCGTAGCACGTTTAGATCGCTCAATCCAACAAGTACCTTTGAAGTCCCTCTTGAACTTTAGGTGGCGGGCCGTACTCCATCACGAACTGCATGTAATCGTCAGGCGTTTTGAAACGCGAACGGGCAAATTCTTTG
>DASWHH010000402.1:0-3893 GCA_036398295.1 bacterium | reverse complement strand
GATGCCGGGATAGCCGGCCGCGACTTTTCTTGCCTCGCGCAGAACCAGGCCGCCGGTTTCACGCAGAACGTTTGGCTTCTCGACGATGGTCACGGTTTTGTAGCCGTGTTTTTTGGCGTACTCGAACGCCTGAGTCACGATGCTGCGCGACGCTTTGATGGTATTGATGCGCAAAGAAACGGCGATTTCATTGAGCGGCGTGCTGGCAAAACGCTTCATTTTCGGCGCGTGCGCCGCGATGGCGTTGAATACCTCTTCCGGCAGCGGATGAAACTCGATGCCGACGTACATATCCTCGGTGTTTTCCCGGAAAACCACCAAATCAATATCGTCGCGGTAGTTGAGAGGATTGCCGGGATAGGCTTTGCACGGCCGCAAATTGGTGTGCAGATTGAATTCCTGGCGCAACCGCACGATGGGGCTGGAATAGACAAATCCCTTGTCCTGCAACTCGGGCGCCAGCTCCCTTTTTGCTTCCTCTTTTGGTTTGGAGGTAATCGCGCCAAACAAACAAGCATCGGTGTTTTTTAGCAGATCGATGGTGCGGTCCGGCAATGGATTGCCTTCCTTGCACCAGAACTCCCAGCCGATGTCGCCGTGCGGGTAATCGGCGTCCAGTTTAAGAGCGTCGAGTACAATTCGCGCCGCTTCCATAACGTCGTTGCCAACCCCGTCGCCGGGGAGCCATGCTATTTTGTATTTTGCCATTGTTTGACTCTGTGTTTAGATAGTCTGTCTTAGCTTTTCAATTTCTTCAAGGACGGCAAGAAACTTCGAGATGCGAACGATACGGACGGTACCAAAATGCTTGTAAGGAAAATGTCGGATATTCTTTGTAACAAGATAATCGGCATTCCCCGAGACAGCACACTCCAAGAACCGATTATCGGAAATATCATGACACGAATCCAGCGTGATATTGGGTTCAATCCAATCGGCGTACACTCGCAGAACTGCAAAAACTCTGCTCTTTTCTGGTTGATGTGACTTGGGAATCAACCAGTCAGCAACAGTGGTATACTCATCCCAAATAGGTTGAGAAATGACCAATCGAAAATAGTCTTCTTCTCGCGTCAGCCAATCAATCAACTTCGATGAAGCGCCTCGCGAACTGAGGATCGCTGAAATAATAAGGTTCGTATCAACAACAGCCTTGAGGAGCTTAGTCACCAGATTCGTTTAAACCCTTTCGATATCGTTCGACAGCATCCTCAATTTTTGTGGCGGATATTCCGCCTTGTTTGCGGACCTCAGAACGAATGGATTGTACATCCTTCGCCAATTGCTCTTTCCAACCATATTTGTCATGCAAGGAGAGCAGAGCCTTCATGGCTGCGCTAGGATCGCCATCGTATCTACCCTTTACGATATCCCAGAATTGACGCTCCAATGATGATGGTAAGTCTAAAGAGATCATCCAAAACTCCAATTCACTCTACTTATCAGTTCAAAAAATGAGCTCAAAAAAAGATTCCTTGCCCAGATGTTGACAATATTTCTTGCTCAGGTTTTGAAGATCTTTTCCCGAACCCAGTGGCAACCACCAACCTTCACCTCTAAAAACGTATCTCTCAACCGCAAAAATCCTTTCTGTTTCATCGATTAATTTAAATCTCATCATCGGAGAATAAGTCCCGGTTTCAGCGAGAAACTTCTTCAGCACTGCGTTCATTTGTGGGTCCAGTCCAAAAGCCTTAACATCGCTCACTTCCTGGTCTGGTACGTGAATCGTGAGAGTCGTTTCCCTGACATCGATCTTACAATCTTTGACTGACTCGTTTCTTTTGAGGTTGTCCTCGATGATTGCAATTTCGGCCTCACTGATTAACTGCGGCATCTTTTTTCGTAAAAAGACCTGGGTATTGGGATTCTCATAAACCTCGTAACCTTGCGGTATTGTCTCCACCAGGTTGCCCGCAGCCGACCGTGAGAAATAGTATCTGGGATTTCCCTTTTTGGTCGTGGATTGGTGCAGGTAGTATTTGTCTGCTTTTCGGTTTGTATGGATTATTGGCATGTTGTCACGCCCTACTTCACCAAATCGAAATCAATAAAGTCCGCGTGGTGCAAGATGATCGCTTCCGGCGAGCGCGGAAAATGGTCGCCCTCTTTCGAATGCACCGCGATGATGTGCATGACCTCTTCCGGGATGTCATATTTGAAGGCCAGCCCCACGCCGGTGAACGGGTGGCGCAGGTATTTGCCGTGTTTGCTCTTCACGACTTTGCCGCCGGCCTTGTCGTACTCGTAGAGCTTGCCGACATCGGCGAGCAAAGCGCCGGCAACCAGGTAGTCTCGATTCACGGGTGTCTTGCGTTCGTGGTAGGCGTCGGTCAGCACTTCATCACAGGCCACACACATTTTGCAGACGGTTCGGACATGCTCAAGATAGGTGATCTTGACATTATCCGCAAGTAATGTGAAGGGAATGTTCAACAATTCTTCCGGCGTCCAATGACGATATTCTGTCGCTTCAACCCAAACCCCTATAGTGCTTTCCCGCAGCCTGGAATCTTTGATGAGATTGAACTCCGGAATAATTTTCAGCAGACTGTCTTTATTCATGCCATCACCAAAAGTTAGAGGGTTCGGTCGTCGGGACCATCATACTCGTGGTCCTTTGGATCGATGGCGCGCATGGGTTTTTGACGCTGGTGTTCTTCGTGCACATGCGCCACCAGGCCCGGCAGCCGGGCAATCATGAAGAACGCATTGGCCAGCTCGGGCGAGAAATCGAGTTCGCACAGCACCGCAGCAATCGCGCCGTCGACGTTGATGGGCAGACGGCGGCCACTCTGCTTCTCCAGCTCGGATTCGAGACTGAGGGCGATTTCGATAAAACGGGTTCCGATTTCCCAATCGCGCGCCAGCTCAAATAGCCGCTTGGAGCGCGGATCTTCCGTGTGCAGGCGGTGGCCAAAGCCCGAGATGCGGCGGCCGATCTGCTTGTACTCGTCCACCAGCGCGGCGGCGGCTTCGGCGACGGTCATTTCGTGGGCGTTCACCCGATCCGCAACCTGCCGCAGGGCACCCATGCTGTCCTCGATGGCGCCGCCATGAAATTTCGAAATCGCGAGAATGCCGCTGGCGACCGCGGCATTCAACGGCGAGCCGGCCGATGCAACCGTCATCGCCGCCAGCGCCGACGGCGGCGACGCCCCGTGGTCGATGGAAGAAACCAGAATGGCATCGATGATTTTGCCGACGTTCTCGCCGGGCAGCTCGCCTTTCAACGCCAGGTAGACGGATTGCCCGAATGACACGCGGCCCATGAGTTCATCGATGCGGTAGCCCCGCAGCCGGACTTCGTTGGGTTTGATTTTGGTTATCGCGGTTTTCCATTTTAAGTCGCTCATTTTCTTTAATCCCGCTTCATTAGAATAATGACGTAAATAGACAAGAGAAGAAACGAAAGGAGGTATATAGTCTTCACTGTGTTTTCTGTAAAAACCATAATAAAAACATAATGCAAGCATGAGGCCAAGACAGACGTCACGTCCGAAAAAACCTTATTCTAATCTTTAACACCTTAATAGCAATAAGACCCCAACACATTTTACCTTATTTCCACCTTATTCTTCTCCAGCGTCTTCTGGTAATGCTTAATAAATAGTTCATATTCTTCAGCGAAGGTGACTTTTTTATGGTGCTCTGCTTGATTGAGTATATACTTGCATACCTTATCAACATCAGACTTTGATACTGAATAGGCAGAAGCTGAACGTTGCCATGAAAATTTGCCCCTTGAAAACTTATTCTCATTGATAAAACGTTCGCTACTATCTGCTACTATAGTAGCGAGTTGCTCTTCTGATAATTCAGGAGAGCGGGAGACCAGGAAATGCATATGATCTGGATTTGCGTAAATCGCGTACAATTTGCATGAATTATTA
>DASWHH010000401.1:0-4218 GCA_036398295.1 bacterium | reverse complement strand
TTGATGCCGGCGTCGGGATTTCAAAGTTTCCAGTTTAGACTGATCGAAAACAAACTGGGATTGAAGTCAGAGAATAGAAAACAGTTCGACAAAAGCGCGTACTTCACCAGATTGTCTCAGCAACATCAGGCAATGATTTTGCAGTCCGAGCGCGAACCCACCTTGTTCGACCTGATCGAAAATTGGCTCGAACGCACGCCCTTTCTCGATTTCAACGGCTATCATTTTTGGGAAGACTATCGCCGCGCTGTCGGGGTCATGCTGGACAAAGATCGCGAAGTCATCGCCAACAATCCGCTCTTAAGCGACGAAGAAAGGCAGCAAGAGCTGCAGGAACTGCTGCAGACCGAAAATAGCTTTGCAGCAGTTTTCGACCAAAAAAAACACAACGAGTTGATTGAAAGGGGGCTGCGCCGGTTGTCGCATCGCGCGACCCAGGCGGCGCTGCTGATCCACCTCTATCGCGATGAGCCCATCCTGTACATGCCGTTTAGCCTGCTCACCGCGTTGATCGAGATCGATGAGTTGCTGACAGCCTGGCGCCACCGACACGCACTGATGGTGCAGCGGATGATTGGAACCAAAATCGGTACCGGTGGCTCGTCGGGCTATCACTACCTGCGCGCCACGGCCGAGAGTCACAAAGTTTTCAGCGACCTGACCAATCTCTCCACCTATTTGATTCCGCGTTCGCAGCTCCCCAAACTGCCGGAAGAGCTTGAAAAAAATCTGGGCTTCTATTATTCGAAAACCGCGATATGAAGATTGACTTAACAGGAAAGCGCGCCGTTGTTTGCGGCAGCACGCAAGGCATCGGTCGGGCGGTTGCCAATGAGCTCGCTAAGTCAGGCGCAACAGTGATTCTCATCGCCCGCAATTCGGAATCGTTGCTAAAAGTCCGTTCTGAATTAAGCGTTGCCGCCGGACAGTCCCACGATTTTATTGCGGCCGACTTTTCTGATGCGGTTGCTGTGCAGGAAAAAATTGCGACTTTCGTTGCGACGAATCCGCCCGTGCATGTTTTGGTCAACAACACCGGCGGGCCTCCAGCCGGTCCGGTGTTGACAGCACAACCAGAGGAGTTCGCGCGCGCCTTTTCCAATCATCTTATTTGCAGCCACATCTTGACCCAGGCGATAGTGCCGGGAATGAAAACCGAAAAATACGGCAGAATCATCAACATCATTTCCACATCAATCAAGCAACCGATAAAGGGTCTCGGTGTCTCCAACACTGTACGCGCCGCCGTAGCCAATTGGGCGAAGACATTGGCGGAGGAATTGGGGCCCTTCGGGATCACGGTGAACAACGTGCTTCCCGGTGCCACCAAAACTACCCGGTTGGAATCGATAATCGCCAATCGTGCCAAAACCAGCGGGCTTGCGATCGAGGAAATCGCCCACAAAATGATCGCCGAAATTCCGGCGGGGCGATTTGCGGAGCCGCAGGAAATCGCTTGCGCGGTCGCGTTTCTGGCGTCACCAGCGGCGGCTTATATTAACGGCATCAACCTGGCCGTAGACGGCGGCCGAACCCAGTGTTTGTAAAGCAACCGTCCCGTTTGCTATTTCGAAAATCAGCGGCTCATCGACATAGAAAAAGCAAGACTACCAGGCTTCGAGAAATTTTACCAGCACATTTTGGCAAAAGTAGATGGAAGAGATTAGGAACTTCATCGGCGAAGAGTTTGCCAATCCGTTTTCCGGAGAGTACATCGACAACTACGATCCCGCCAGCGGTGAAGTGTATTCCCTCTCCCCGGATTCTGATGAGCACGATGTGGATTCCGCCGTGCAAGCCGCCGAACAAGCGTTCCCAGGCTGGTCAAATACAGCCGCGGTGGAACGGGCGCGAACCCTCAATCGCATCGCCGACTTGATTGAACGCGATCTTGAAAAACTGGCGCTCGCCGAGTGCATCGACACCGGTAAACCATTGGTGCTGGCGCGCAGCATCGACATCCCGCGCGCGGTCAGCAACTTCCGTTTCTTTGCCAGCGCCATCCAGCACTTCGCCAGCGAAGCTCATAGCATGGAGCAGTCGGCCATCAATTATACCCTGCGGCAACCGATTGGCGTCGTCGGATGCATCTCCCCGTGGAATCTTCCACTCTATTTGTTCAGTTGGAAAGTGGCACCGGCGATCGCAGCGGGAAACTGCGCTGTTGCCAAGCCTTCGGAGATCACGCCGATGACCGCCTATCGGCTTGCTGAGCTCTGCATCGAAGCCGGATTGCCGCCGGGAGTGTTGAACATCGTGCACGGCTACGGCCCAAAAGTTGGCGCCTCGATTTCAAGGCATCCCAAGATTTCCGCGATCACCTTTACCGGCAGTACGCCCACAGGAGTGGAAATTTCCAAAACCGCCGCTCCCATGTTTAAAAAACTGTCGCTGGAAATGGGTGGAAAAAACCCCAACATTATTTTCGCCGACTGTAACTACGCGGAGATGCTCGCAACGACCGGGCGCTCTGCGTTTTCCAATCAAGGACAAATCTGCTTGTGCGGCTCACGAATCTTTGTGGAAAGACCGTTGTACGGCAAATTTCGCGATGATTTCGTTCGACGGGCAAAAGCTCTCAAAGTCGGCGATCCGCTTGCGGAGGATAGCGATCTGGGAGCCGTCGTCTCCGCGCAGCACCTGGAAAAAATTCTCAGCTATGTTGAGCTGGCGAAACAGGAAGGCGGGAAAATTCTTTCGGGCGGCAAGCAAATAAAACCAGAAGGCCGATGCGCCGGCGGCTGGTTCGTGGAACCGACGGTCATTGAGGGACTGCCGCACACCTGTCGCACCAATCAGGAGGAAATATTTGGACCGGTGGTGACACTGCTGCCATTCGATGGCGAAGACGAAGTGCTCACGCAGGCCGACAGCACACCCTATGGACTCGCCGCCACGATTTGGACGGAAAATTTGGCCCGAGCACATCGGCTGGCCAATCGTCTGCAATCCGGCATCATCTGGATCAATTGCTGGATGCTGCGCGATCTGCGCACGCCGTTTGGCGGTATGAAGCAATCCGGCGTTGGCCGCGAAGGCGGTTGGGAAGCCTTGCGATTTTTTACCGAACCGAAAAATGTGTGTGTGAAATTATGAAACCACAATCGTTAGATACATCAATAGAGGTCGAAAGAGTACAGATTGAGCTACTCCGAAATTCAAGCATTGCTAAACGTTTGGCCCTGGCGCGTATGCTAACGAATTCGACTCGCAAAATGGCAAAAAGCGCTATCAAGAAATGTAACCCCGGAAAGGATCAACGGGAGTTAAATCTAATTTTTGCCGAAGTCATTTACGGCAAAGACCTGGCGGAGCAACTTAGGGAGTTCTATACCACGCGATGATTGATGAGGACATTTTAAAACTGATCAAACCAATTATCGATTGTCTTGTCGAGCTGAACATCTCTTATTGCATTGGAGGGTCCATCGCCAGCTCCGCCTACGGATTTCCCCGCACTACGGTTGATGCCGATCTTGGAACCGAAATCACTAATAGACACGTTGATGATTTGGTTAAACGGTTAGAGAATGATCACTTCATCCAAGAAAGTGCCATTCGAGACGCGATAATACACCAACGGTCTTTTAACATCATTCACCTTAAAACCATGTTCAAAATCGATGTATTCGTATCAAAAAGACGTCGGTTCGACAACGAAGCCAATTCACGAAAAAGAAAAGAGTTTTTGGATGACAAAAAGGAATTTTATTTCTATTTAAGTTCCCCAGAAGACACAGTCTTGTACAAACTTGAGTGGTATAAAATTGGAGGCTGCGCCTCGGACAGACAGTGGAATGACCTAATTGGTGTGCTTAAAGTACAAAAGCACAATCTTGACAAGGAGTACTTGCTCAAGTGGGCCAAAGAGCTCGAAATCTCAGATTTACTCGAAAAAGCATTCATCGACTCCGGCTTTGAAGAGGACGACAAATGAGCACTAAATTTGAATCGACAAAAGCCCCCGAACCATTGGGCCCTTATCCCCATGCCCGACGCGTCGGCAATCTGCTATTTCTTTCAGGCATCGGGCCGCGGGAGCGCGGCTCCACAAAAATTCCCGGCGTGGAATTGGATCAGGACGGCAACATCGTCTCGTACGACATCGAAGCCCAGTGCCACTCGGTGTTTCGCAACGTCAACTATGTTTTGGAAGAAGCCGGATCGAGCTGGGAGAAATTGGTTGATGTTACCGTTTTTCTCACTAACATCAAAGAC
>DASWHH010000400.1:0-4333 GCA_036398295.1 bacterium | reverse complement strand
GCCTGCCCAAAGAATCCCCAGCAAAGGCGATACATTCACAATTCGCAATTGACCGTTCACAATTGACAATTTGCAACTAATACCGGACAATTGATAATTGTGAATGATTACTTGTGAATTGTCAATAAGCCCTTCCTAACCCGCTCCTTAAAAAAAAGGGAGGGCGAAGCAATAACGTGCCAAGCACTTTCAAAGTGCGTGGCACGTGACTACAGCTTACTTCGCGAGGATCATCTTCCGCGCAGCTTTGAAATGGTCAGTCATGATTTGATAGAAATAGATTCCGTTCGACAAATGCGAAGCGTCGAAAGTAATGCGATAGCTGCCGGCCGGTCTGAACTCATTCACCAGCGTCGCGACTTCCCGACCGAGAATATCGAACACTTTGATGGTCACGCGCGAATCCCGCGCCAGCTGATAGCGGATGACGGTGCTCGGATTGAAGGGGTTTGGATAATTCTGATGCAACACAAAATCAGTTGGCGATGCTGGCGTTTCGTCGCGCGAATTTTCAACCGGGGTTGGGTCACCCAAACCGCTGTGGCCGTACAGTCCGGTTTCGGTTCCCACCAGCAAATCGTCAAAATAGAGTACGTTGATTCTGATGCCGACCGGATAAGTGTACCCGAGTTTCCATTCTGAGTCACCCACGGGCAGATAATAGATTTCGTTGTCGACGGCACAGTACACCGTATCGATTCCGACGGTGATCGCTGACGCCTGTTTATAAGATTCAAACGGGAAGCCGTCGGTTGGAAGCGGCGTCCATAAACCCGAGCCATTCAACGGTTTGAAATAGGCCACGGGATGATTGGCGCCAGCATCGGCGCCGGCAGCATAAATCGTATCGCCAGTGACGCTGACCTGCAGATCACGAATCGTGGCGGTGATGGCGGTACCAGTGCTGGTTGTTGCGGGACCCATATCTTGCGCCACGGTCCAGTTGTCGCCGTTTTTGGTGAGTTTGTAAATACTGCGGCCCTTTGGATTATTCAGGTCGTATTCGACACCGACATAAGCCACGGTATCGCTACCCTCAAGACTGAAGACGACGTCGGAGACATCGACGTCCTGGCCGATGGTGCTGGCTTCGATCAGAATCTGCTGCCAGTTAGCCCCGGCATCTTTGGTATAAAACAGCCCGCCGTGGCCGAGGGTCTGGTCATGATAACCGGCGAAAACCACATCGTGATCGTAATCACAAACTTCGATCGCCTCAACTCGCGGGCCGGGCATGAAAAGGTTGTAGGGCGGGGCCTCAAGGCTGAAAACCTGCGTCCAGGCGTCGCCACTATTGGTCGTTTTGTATACCCTTGCATTGCCGACATATACGGTGTTGGTATCGTCCGGAATCATTTCGCACGAGTAGTACGGCGAGCCGTCATTGTTGGGGAAGATGGCGTGTGTCCACAGCGGCGAAGTGCGATAATTCGTTACTTTGCGAATCCCGGCCTTCGAGGCCAGCCAGGCGGTATTTTTGGACGACGTCATGTCGAAATCGCTGATTTGCACGGCTTCGACACCATCATTGATTTCGAAGATGCTCGCGCCGGAATCGGTAGAGGCGCCGATGCCCTGGTCGGTGGTCATATAAACAATATTGCCAAAACTGGGATCGACAAACACCGCGCCATCGTTGGGATGAGTTTCGAATCCGCCCGGCTTGCCTGCCTGCGCAGGCAGGCCGAAGCGCTGCCAGTGGCCGCTTTCACCCTTTTTAGAATTATAAGCGCTGGAGAAAAATACCGAATAGGAAGCCGAGTCGCCACTGAACGCAAAGTTGCCGCCGGCGACGCCGCCGAGGCCCGTATCATATTCGACCCAGCTTGTGTCATTATCAGAGTACGCGATGAATTTTTGCGCCCAGTCGGTACCGCCGAGAAAGGCCCGGCCATCGGGCGCGATGCCAAACGCCAACCAATCAACCGACGGATTTAGGCTGCCGGGAGTAATGTTGGCGAAGGTCGTGGCAGCAGAAATGGATGACACCTCGTCCGATGACCTCAACATTTGCAGCACGTTGCCATTGGCGAAAACATACAGTGTGCTGTCCAACGGATGAACCTGCAAATGGGTAAACGGCTCCGCCGATGGGAGAATAAGTGGTGAGCCTGTTCCACTCAGGAGGTTGCCCGAGCCGTCCAACGAGCCGAAATGTAAATTGTTGCCGGTCAGAACGAAGAGGCGTGAATCGACGACGAGGAACGCGTTGATGTTGCCTGGCATGATGATGCTGAATTCGATACCCATTCTACCCGAGTGAAACTTATGCAATCCAGTGAAAGGAGCGAAGTAGAGCGTTTGCGACTCCGGATGCACGGCCATTTTTTGAATCCAGGGACCGTAGCCGGCGACCGCATCTAAACCGGGGATGACGGTGAACTTTTCAAAAATCCATTCTGAGGCGGCATTGCGATGGACGTCGGTGTAGAAGACCGAGTTTGCACTTTCAGTTGAAATGAAAATGCGAGTGGAGTCTGCACTCAAAGAATAGCCGGTGATTGCGTTGATGCGACCGCCATAGACGTTTTCGATTTTGGGCGCGCTCAGTTGCGCGAACACGACAAGCGGAAGTAGCAGAACAGCAGAGATGAGCACTAAAGTTGCCTTTTGCATGGAGCCTCCAAGCTGGTTTATATCATTAGAGGCATCGGAATTATGGGGAAGATTCTTTAGAGAAAGATATGCTGGACCTGAGGTTAGTGAGAGGAGGGGAGAGCCACGGTGGGGTGAAACAAAAAACCCCGGCGCATAACCGGGGTTGCTTTGATCAGGATCAGGTTACACTTTTTGGACGTTGGTTGCTTGCAAGCCTTTCGGTCCCCGCTCTACTTCGAATTGCACGCGGTCGCCTTCCTCCAGAGATTTAAAGCCCTCACCGACAATAGACTTGAAATGGACAAAGACGTCTTCCCCGGCTTCCCGGGTGATGAATCCATAACCCTTCGCGCCGTTAAACCACTTCACTGTTCCTGTTTCCATAAATTAAACCCTTAAAAAAAGTTACTTGTTGCGTACATCTAAATTTGCAGCCTCTTCGATCCAACAGCGAAACAATAAAGGCGGGAAAAGATAGTGTACAATCAATTACGGTGCTAAACTAATGTATATTTTTTCTAAAAGCAAATAATTTCTTTGCTTTTTTATAATTACTCGTACCGCAGCGCCTCTACCGGATTCGACAGTGCTGCCCGGATGGTTTGATAACTTACCGTGAGCAGGGCAATCGCCAGCGCCGCCGCGGCGGCTGTGAGAAAGATCCAGGCTTCGATATTGACGCGATAGGCGAAGTTTTGCAGCCAATTGCTCATCGCGAAGTAGGCAACCGGCCACGCTACGATATTCGCCAGCAGAACCCATTTGGTAAATTCACGCGAGAGCAGCACGACCACACTCGATACCGATGCCCCCAGCGTTTTGCGAATGCCAATTTCTTTCGTGCGCTGTTCGGTGGTGAATGAAGCCAGGCCAAGCAAGCCCAGGCAAGCGATGAAAATGGCCAGTCCCGAAAAAATGGTCAGGATTTTTGCGGTGCGCTGTTCGGCTTCGTAGAGTTTGCCAAATTCCTGATCGAAGAAGACATATTCAAACGCCTGGTTGCCGGCGAATTTATGCCAGGTTGCTTCGATGGTGGACACCGTATTTGCAATGTCTTCTGAGGCAATGCGGACCGAAACAAATCTTCCGCGGTTATTGCGGTTAAACAATTTGATGGCTAATGGCCGAATTTGCTGATAAAGCGATTCGAAGTGAAAGTCCCGGGCCACGCCAATGATGGTGTAGCTCTGCGACAAATCCGGACGCGGACCTACGTTGATTAAAGTCTTGCCGATGGGATCGCTTATGCCCAGAGCGCGCGCTGCGGTTTCATTTATGACAACGGCGGTGGAGTCGGTGGACCAGTCACGAGAGAAATAGCGGCCCGCCGCTATTTCGATTTCATAGGTCGCCGCGAAGTCATAATCCGTGCGCAGGTTCCATAGCAGATGGGTTTCTTCGCCGCCGGCCTCCGCCATTCTGTGGACACTGCTGCCGAAATTTTGCCCCAGCAAGTTACTGGAGTTGCTAACTTGTATGATATGGGGTTTTTGGCGAAGCTCGTCCATGAACGGCACAATGCGACCGAAAAGGTCGTCGGTTTTTTCGACAACTACTACTTGTTCTTTGTTGAATCCCAATTTTTTGGTTTGAATGAAATGCAATTGATCCCGCACGACGAAAGTCCCGATAAAAAGAATGATCGAAATTGTGAACTGGGCAATCACCAGCCCACTACGCAGCAGCGGCGAGCGCCGGTTAGGCCCAACTTTTCCTGTTCCTTTCAACACCGCAA
>DASWHH010000399.1:0-4252 GCA_036398295.1 bacterium | reverse complement strand
AGCAAGAGTCTTGTGAAAGAGCGCTTTTTCAAATATATCGGGCATACCGCCACCGAGTTGCAGAAGACCTGGATGCGACATGAGCTTACCGGTGAGGCCAAAGCGCCCAACGCCTGCAAGACCGAAGCGGAGATCGTCAAGAAAGTGGCTGAAACCCCCAACGCCATCGGCTATGTTTCGCTGAACGTGGTTACGGAGGCGGTTAAAATAATCGCAAAAATTGAATAATGCTTTCCAGATTAGAAAAATTTCTTTTTAGCGTTTCGATCCGTGTAAAGCTGCTCATGGGATTCATCTTCCTGCTGTTTTTGATTTCACTTTTTATCTACACCTACTATCCCGCGCAACAGGAGCAGCAAACCCGGCAGACCCTGCGCAACAAAGTGCTCAGTATGGCCGAGATGGTAGCAATTGGAGTCGGCATTGGCCTGGATCAGGACGATTACGCGGCTGTCACCGAGGCCTTGAACTGGGCCAAGCGGGATAGCGCACTGACGTATATTATTCTGGTGGACAACGAAGGCCTGGATTTTGCGGTTTACAATCCCTATGTCATGAATTTGAACATACCTGACCTGGCAAGAAACGAGGGACTCTTTGACACCGGAACCGCCATGTACGCCGTGGTACCAATCAAACACCTTAATGAGAACCACGGCCGACTTATCCTGGGATATTCGTTGGATGCTTTTTACCGGGATATTCGCGACCACAAAGTTGCGACGCTTTACACCGCGGTGGCGATCCTGGGTCTGGGAATTATTTTTTCGCTGCTGGTCAGTAATACCATCACCCGGCCATTGATTAAACTGCAACGGGCTGCCAAGCTGGTATCCAAAGGTCGATACGACTTCCGCATTGACGCCAGCGCGACCGACGAGGTCGGAACACTGGCCAATGTCTTCAACGAAATGGTTTCCGAAATCAAGCACATGATTTCGGAACGCGAGTTCGCGCTCAAGCAGGCGCAAACCGCCAATCAAGCCAAGAGTGAATTTCTCGCCAACATGAGCCATGAGATTCGCACCCCGCTCAACGCCATCATCGGCATGGGCGAGCTGGCGCTGGAGACGGAGTTAGACGCCGAGCAGCGCAGTTATCTCAACGTCGTACAGAATTCTTCCGAAGGCCTCCTGAGCTTGATCAACGATATTCTGGATTTTTCGAAAATCGAAGCCGGGCAACTGGTGCTGGAAAAAATCAATTTCAATCTGGAAAATGTGGTGGAAGGAGCAGCGGAGATGTTCGCCATGCGCGCTCAAAACAAGGGCGTCGAGCTCCTTTGCTACGTCGATCCGAAATTGCCGCGCTGGTGGCTGGGTGACCCGACTCGCCTCCGCCAGATACTGATCAACCTGATTGGAAACGCTGTCAAGTTCACAGAACAGGGTGAGATTGTCGTGCGGGCGATCTCTGCAAACACCAACCCGCCCAACCGAGATTCAGAGCAGAGCATTCAGTTCTCGGTTTCGGATACCGGCATTGGAGTTTCACAGGAAAATTTAAGAAAAATATTCGAAAAGTTTTCGCAGGCCGACAGCTCGACCACACGCAAATTCGGCGGAACCGGGCTGGGGCTGAATATTTCAAAATCGCTCGTGGAATTAATGGGTGGTGAGTTGTGGGCTGAAAGTGCGGAAAAGAAGGGCAGCACCTTCAATTTTAGCATCACATTAGAGCTGGGGCACCGCCAAAATGAAAGCGAATATGTATATCCCGATTTGCAGAATCTGCATGTCCTGATCGTTGATGACAATGAAACCAACCGTTATCTCATAAACAAAACTCTCACCGCCTGGGGCGTCAAGGTTACCGAGGCGGCGAGCGCCCCCCACGCCCTCTCGATTCTGAGCGACCATGACCATACTGTCGATTTGGCGATTCTGGATCACTCCATGCCGGATATGTGCGGCTACGAACTGGCGCGCCGCATCCGTCACCTGCCCAGCCGTCGCGATCTTAAAATCATCATATTATCCTCCATTGGTAAACTGGATCTCGCTTCGGAGAGTGAACTGGAGATCTCCGCCTCCATAACCAAACCCGTAAAACAATCCAAACTTTTCGATGCTTTGATGAGAGGCTTACGCCGGAATACAGCGTCCGGTAAAAACGGCGAAAGTGTCCACAGCCACGGCTCGGCCCAGCACAACATTTTCAAAAGGGTTTTGCTGGTGGAGGATAATCTCGATAACCAGAAATTGGCCAGCAAGATATTGATGTCAGTGGGATATTCGGTTGATGTGGCCGAAAATGGCGCAACCGCGGTAGCTGCGGCACGCCGTTACGATTATGATTTAGTCTTGATGGATATTCAAATGCCGGTCATGGATGGTTTTGAAGCGACCCATGCCATCCGGCAGTTTGAACGCGCCAGCGGCCGCGATCGGGTGCCGATCCTGGCGCTCACCGCGCACGCCATTGCCGGTTATCGCGAACAATGTCTCCGTCACGACATGGACGATTACATCACCAAGCCCATTCGCAAAAGTGTTCTGTTGGAGCGCATCGCACGCTGGCTGGATAGGCGACCAAATATCCTGGTGGTTGACGATTCCGATGACAACCGTAATTTGATCAAAAATCATCTGAAGAAAGAGGCCGATTCGTATAAGCTGGTTTTTGCTGACAGCGGTCGGCAGGCGCTTGAGTTGTGCCGCCGGAGATTCTTTTCACTGGTGTTGATGGATATGCAGATGCCCGATATGGACGGCTGCGCCACCACCGCCGCCCTTCGCAAGCTAGAGTATGGCGCTGAGATCCCCATTGTGGCACTCACCGCAAACTCCGACCCGGCAGAAATCGACAAATCCCTGGAGGCCGGCTGCACCGATTTTGTCAACAAACCTATCCGCAGGCAGCGGCTGCTGGAATTGCTTGATCGCTACCTCCCGAAATCTCTCGCAACTGCCTGATCCGCTCAACCTCTACCGGAAACTCTTTTGCCCTCGTTTTCATCGACAAAGCGTAAAATGAAATTTCCGATTAAAAATAAAACAAACACGACCGAGATTCCCACCCGTTGGGAGTTAAAGACTTTTGTCAAAATTCCCAGCAGCAGCGGCCCCAGAAACGCCGTGGCTTTTCCTGAAAAAGCGTAAAATCCGAAATATTCATTTTCTTTGTGAGGCGGCACAAAGCGTCCCATCAGCGACCGGCTGGCCGCCTGATTGGGGCCGGAAAAGGTACCAACGATAATTCCGGCTACCCAGAACCAGAATTTGTCGGGGGCGAACACGGCGATCAGCGTCGCTGCCATGAAAGCGAGATTGCTGATGACGATGGTCTTTTTCCCGCCAATCAGATCATCCAAAAAACCGAGGGCGAAAGCGCCAATGCCGGCGGTGATATTGAGTACGATGCCGAAGATTAGAATTTCCGTAAAGGTGAACCCGAAAGTGCCGGCGGCATAGATGCCGCCAAAGGAAAAAATGGTGAGGATGGCATCGTTGTAAAAAATGCGCGCCAGCAGCAAGCGCACAATTTGCCGATAACGGCGAATTTCCAATGCGGTGTTCTTTAGTTGGCGTACAGTGGAGACAAACACCCGTTCCCGTTTATCTAAGTTACGCCTCTTTTCCTTCACCCAGATAAACAGTGGAATGCTGAACACGGCAAACCACGCCGCCACCAGCAGGTTAGTGGCACGGATGTGTTCGCCGTTTTCCTTGGAGAAACCGAACCAGGGAGTGTCGTTCTCAACAAATCCCACCATCGCCAACACCATCGCCAGCAAACCGCCGACATATCCGAACGACCAGCCGTAGCCGGAGACGCGGCCAATTTTTGCCGATGGCGCGATATCCGGTAGAAAGGCATTATAAAACACCATGCCCATTTCAATGGCGGTATTAGCAATCACGAACCACGCCAGGGCCTTCAGGACGTCGCCGGAACTGGCGGTGTAGAGTACGGCGGTCGCAATCACCGCGATCACCGTAAGAATGAAAAGAAAGCGCTTGCGATAGCCACCGCTATCGGCCAGGGCCCCCATGAATGGCGAGAGGAACGCCACCGTCAGCCCGGACACGGTGAGTCCCCGCGACCACAGCGATGTCCCGACAATTTCGTTGGGCGCGATGGCCTTCGTGAAGTAGGTGGAAAAAATGAAGGTCAAAACCAGCGCGGAAAAAGCAGAATTGGCGAAGTCGTAAGTGGCCCAGGCGAATACGGCGCGGCGGTCGTAATCGGACGATGTCATGCTCCCTCCCGTTTCTATAAAATGAAGAATAATAGAAATTTTTGGGGGGAA
>DASWHH010000398.1:0-3001 GCA_036398295.1 bacterium | reverse complement strand
AATCGTGTAGGTGGAGACACCGACCATTCGCCCGGAATCATCGATGAGCGGGCCGCCGGAGCTGCCGGGTGCGACAGCTGCATCAAAAACCAGATAATTCCCCTGTACCCGGGTGACTCTGCCGACCGTTTGTGAAAGCTGGTCCGTTTCCGGAAAGCCAAAAGCGGCAACTTTTTGTCCCGGTTTAACCGCATCGCTGTTGATGTAATCGATGACTTTGTCACCCAGCGCCAGGTATTCCGTCATGATCAAAGCGATGTCATTAGAGCGATCGACAAATTGCGGCAGCACCTTGGCAGGAAGCGCGGAGAGTTCACCGGTGGCTTTAACCGTGATGTCATCATAAAAGCTCAACGCCAGATCCGGATCGCCCGCCGCGAGGTCAAAATTGCTCGACGCCACGTGGCAGGCCGTTAAGATCAACGCCTGGCCGCCAGCTCGCAGCCCGCTCTCGGTGATGGCGACGATGGTGCCGCTGCCGACCCTTTCACCGCTGCTGCAGATTATTTTGACCGTTACCGGAGATACTTTATTGTAAACTCCGGCTGGCATATCCACCAAAGGATTGTTAGCGGTCTGCGCCCAACCATTTGAGTGGAGGATGGCAGTCAGCAGGTAGACGAATACTTGCTGATGTAGCAAATTGTAGTTCATGGCTTGCGTGAAAACAACTTTGTGAACAGGGGTATGAAAATGGTTAAAATCCAGCCCAGCCAGGTAATCACTATCGCCGTCGTCGGATTCTTTGTCATAAAGGACAAGAAGCCTGGCACGAGCTCGGTGGTGATGGCGCCCTGGCTCACTTTCAAGCTGGTCAACTTTGCGCCGAGTCGAGTCCGCAGCTGAGTACTGGTTGCGGACAGATCGTACATGATGAACTGGTTGGGTTCAGGGCGGATTTCCAGATCGCCGACATTGCGCGCTGTGAATTCCAGGCTATCAAGGGGAAAATTGCGCTGCACCGAAAGGCGGTCGAGGGTAGATTGTTGGATGCTGTTCGCCTGCGAAATGAGGGTCCTCGAAAAATCGACAGACGAAATGGATTGCCTGAACAGCAGTTGAACTGACTCCTCATCGCCGGCACTTTTGGCAATGCTGTTGGACAAACCCTTGTCCTGACCTATGATGCTCAACGAGCGCGAAAGCTCATGAAGACCGACTCGCTGCGGAGCGCTGAAAAGTTCGTGAAGATTTCGACCGCGGGCATCCGTGACCCGACAGGCCCGGACCGAAATGGTCACGCTATGCCCTAAACTAAGGGTTTCGTAGGGAGGGCCCTGACCGCTGCGAATCTCAAAATACAATTCCTCGCCATTTTTTTGAAACGTAACCTGACTGCCGGGAGAACAAAACAACTCCTGGACGGAAATGTCCCGATTATTAGATCGCAAGGTGAGACGAGCGTTTTGGGAAATGGGGGAAATCGAAAGAGGATTTTCAAAACGACGCGGTTGCTTTCCATTTTCAAAGGACGTAATGTGCAACGAGATCGAGTCGAACTTTTCAATGTTCAACATGTCCGTCCAAAGGCTGGAATAAAGCAAAGATAGTGCTCCGGTATCGGCGGCCTCGGGCAGAAAGAAACTCACCCGTTGCGCATGGACATCCAATTCCACGACCGTGCTTTTCGGCACCACCGTGAGAATCGCAAAAGTGACGCCGGCAAAAGCCAACGTGATCAGCACATAAAAGCCGGAACGCAGCTTTGAGCTTTTTCCCCGCACCCTGGTTTTGGTCGGTTTTTTTGCCGCTTTCGTTCTCATCATTTTTTTCCCGCAAAGCTCTTGAACAAATTGGACCCGTGATAAAACTCGTATTTCGAGGTCACCGTCGGCGCCGGCGTACCGGGTCGAGGTTTAAATGTGGCGGTGACGACCAGTGTGTAAAGTCCACTTTTTGCCATTCGGTTTTGGTGCGTTATGCCGGGCCAGTTAATGTAGAAATCTTTATCGGCGGCCAGATCGTTGATAGTGCCCGAATAGATCGGTTCCAAAACTCCGGACGGGTAGAGATTGAATTCCGCCACATTGATATCCTGACTGGGAATGAAGCCAAAACGGTAATTGACTCTCGCGCCCTGGGGCTGTTCAAAAAACAGGACCACCGGCACAATTTTTTGACTGCCGGGTTCCGATACCCTCACCAGTGGATGCAGACCGTGCAAATCTATATCGTAGTATGTTGGAATCTCCGCTGGCCACGAGTAACGAAAGATCCCTTTGGGATAGTCATTCTGCAAGAGTTCAACTTTATAGGATTTGTTGTATTCTCTCAGTGCAACGTTGAGTCTGGACTTGTTTGGCAAGTAGAAACCCAGACTGTACCTTTGTGGCTTGCCGGCCGGTGCTTTTTCATCATTGACAATGGCCGCAGAGACCAGAACTAATTTTTCACCGGCGACGAGCCGGCGATTTGTAATGATGCCTTCCTTGCGATCTTCATATTGTTTATAGGGATATTGTGGTTCCTGCACATAACAAAAACTGGAGACAGCAAAAAGAATGGGGAATAATAGCTTTCGAGTAATCATTACGTGGGCCAATTATTTGATTCGGTTCAATCCATTCAACGCCGCCACCCGGTAGGCCTCGGCCATCGTCGGGTAGTTAAACGTCGTATTGATGAAATACATCAGCGTGTTCGCCGCGCCCTGCTGCGCC
The DNA here is from genome assembly GCA_036398295.1 of bacterium. GTDB lineage: Bacteria > Zhuqueibacterota > Zhuqueibacteria > Oceanimicrobiales > Oceanimicrobiaceae > DASWHH01. Next base: position 341 of record DASWHH010000398.1, on the reverse strand, counting down.
ATGATCGCCTGCCCGATATGTACAATTTCCGATGCCTGGTTCCCGAAACAATGAATGCCGAGAATCTGCAGCGTCTCGCGATGAAAAAGAACTTTCAACATGCCGGTGGTGCGGCCGGTAATTTGTGCCCGCGCTAAGTGTTTAAAGAATGAGTGGCCGACTTCATACGGAACTTTACCAGCGGTGAGCTCCCGTTCCGTGAGTCCGACGGAACTGATCTCCGGGATGGTATAAATGCCGGTCGGTATGTTTTCTACCAGCCGGTGCTCGGATTCGCCGAACAGCAGATGCAGCGCTGCAAATCGCCCCTGGTCATAGGCGGCGCTGGCGAGGCTGGGATG